>NZ_JBJGYO010000006.1:0-255074 GCF_054050035.1 Geodermatophilus sp. SYSU D00815
GACCGGCGCGCCGACGCCCCTGACCGTCGCCGGCCGCCCGGCCGGACTCAACGCGCCGCTGACCCTGCCGGCCGGCGCCGAGCTCGCGCTCGACGCCCCGCCCGTGGGGCTGCGGTCCTACCTGGCCGTGCGCGGCGGCGTCGACGTGCCGCCGGTGCTCGGCTCGCGCAGCACCGACCTGCTCAGCGGCCTGGGGCCGGCGGCGCTGCGGGCGGGGGACCTCCTGCCGGTGGGCACCGACGCGGGCGAGGAGCCGGTGGTCGACGTCGCCCCGGTGGCCGCGCCGTCGGACCGGCCGGTGCTGCCGGTGCTGCCGGGGCCGCGGCGCGACTGGCTGACCGGGGAGGCCTGGTCGCGGCTGGTCACCGCGGTGTGGGCGGTGAGCCCCGACAGCGACCGGGTCGGCGCCCGGCTCACCGGCCCGCGACTGGAGCGGGCCCGGGACGGCGAGCTGCCCAGCGAGGGGCTCGTGCCCGGCGCGGTCCAGGTCCCGCCGGACGGCGCCCCGGTGCTCTTCCTCGCCGACCACCCCGTCACCGGCGGCTACCCGGTGCTCGCCGTCGTCACCACCGCCGGTCTGGCGGCGGCGGCGCAGCTGCGGCCGGGGGACGAGGTGAGGTTCCGACCGGCCCGGTGACCCGTCGTGATCAGCGGCAGGTGGCTGCTCGGCACGCCGCCGGGCACGGCCACGCGGCGATGACCACGGGCGGAGGAGGCCCTGGTTCAGGACCGCCCGTCGAGGAGCTGGGTGTAGAGACCGACGGTCTCCTGGGCGATCGCGGGCCAGCCGAACTCGGTGAGCACGCGCTCGCGGCCGGCGGCGCCCATCCGCGCCGCCCGCACCGGGTCGCCCAGCAGCTCGGCGATGCGGGCGGCCAGCCCGGCCTCGAACGCCGAGGCGTCCTCGGGGTCGTAGGGCACCAGCAGGCCGGTGGCGCCGTCGGCGACCACCTCGGGGATGCCGCCGACCGCGCTGGCGACCACGGCGGTGCCGCAGGCCGCGGCCTCGAGGTTGACGATGCCGAGCGGCTCGTACACCGACGGGCAGACGAAGACGGTGGCGCCGGTGATCAGCGGCACCAGCTGCTCGCGGGGCAGCATCGCCTCGATCCACACGACGCCGCCGCGGCGGGCCTGCAGCGCCTGCACCGCGTCGGCGACCTGCTGCCGCTCGGCCGGGGTGTCGGCGGCGCCCGCGCACAGCACCAGCTGCCCGGCCTCGGGCGGCAGCTGCTCGGCGGCGGCCAGCAGGTGGGCCAGCCCCTTCTGCCGGGTGATGCGGCCGACGAACAGCGCGTACGGCCGGTCGGGGTCCACGCCCAGCGAGCGGACGACGTCGGGCGCCGGCGTCGGCCGGTAGGCCTCGGCGTCGACGCCGTTGTGGACCACGTGCACCCGGGCGGGGTCGAGCTCGGGGTAGACGGCGAGGACGTCGTCGCGCATGCCGCGGCTGACCGCGATCACCGCGTCGGCGGAGAGGTACGCCGTCCGCTCCACCCACGACGACAGCCGGTAGCCGCCGCCGAGCTGGTCGGCCTTCCACGGCCGGCGCGGCTCGAGCGAGTGCGCGGTGACCACGTGCGGCACCCCGTGCACCAGCTGGCTGAACATCCCCGCGGCGTTGGTGTACCAGGTGTGGCTGTGCACCAGGTCGGCGCCGGCGAGCGCGCCGGCGATCTCGACGTCGACGCCCAGCGCCTGCAGCGCCCCGTTGGCCTGCGCCAGCCCGGCGGGCACGCCGTGCCCGACCGCGTCCGGGCGCTCGCCGCCGAAGCAGTGGACGGTCAGCTCCGGCCCGGCCGGCAGCGCGCGCAGCGCCGCCACGAGGTGCTCGACGTGCACGCCCGCGCCGCCGTAGACGTCCGGCGGCCACTCCCTGGTCACGATCCCGATGCGCACGGCGTCACCCTAGGGGGCGGAACCGGCGGACCAGGTGGCGCGGACCACGTGCTGAGCGGCTACGTTTCGAGCATGCGCGGCGGTCCACGGGTGCTCGGCATCGTCCTGGCAGGCGGTGAGGGCAAGCGGCTGGCCCCCCTCACCCAGGACCGGGCCAAGCCGGCGGTGCCCTTCGGCGGCAACTACCGGCTCATCGACTTCGTGCTGTCCAACCTGGTGAACGCCGAGGTGCGGCAGATCGCCGTCCTCACCCAGTACAAGAGCCACAGCCTGGACCGGCACATCACCACCACGTGGCGGCTCTCGCAGCTGCTCGGCAACTACATCACCCCGGTGCCGGCGCAGCAGCGGCTCGGCCCGCGCTGGTACACCGGCAGCGCCGACGCGATCTTCCAGAGCCTCAACCTCATCTACGACGCCCGGCCCGACATCGTCCTCGTCTTCGGCGCCGACCACGTCTACCGCATGGACCCCGGCCAGATGGTCGACCAGCACCTGCAGACCGGTGCCGGGGTCACCATCGCCGGGCTGCGGGTGCCGCGGGCCGAGGCCACCGGGTTCGGCGTGATCGACGCCGACGCCGAGGGCCGGGTGCGCGGGTTCCTGGAGAAGCCGGCCGACCCGCCCGGGCTGCCGGACTCGCCCGAGGAGAGCTTCGCCTCCATGGGCAACTACTGCTTCACCACCGACGCGCTGCTCGAGGCGCTGCGCGCCGACGCCGCCGACGAGTCCTCCGCCCACGACATGGGCGGCTCGATCATGCCGATGCTCGCCGACCAGGGCGAGGCGTGGGTCTACGACTTCTCCACGAACATCGTCCCGGGGGCGACCGAGCGCGACCACGGCTACTGGCGCGACGTGGGGACGATCGACTCCTACTTCGACGCGCACATGGACCTCGTGTCCGTGACGCCGATCTTCAACCTCTACAACGACCGCTGGCCCATCCTCACCCTGCCGCCGCAGGCGCCCCCCGCGAAGTTCGTGCTCGGCGGCCGCGCGGAGGAGTCCATGGTGAGCGCCGGCACGATCATCGGCGGCGGCTCGGTGCACCACTCGGTCATCGCGCCCGGCGTGCGGGTCGAGCGCGGGGCGCGGGTCGAGGACAGCGTCCTCATGGACGGCGTGCACATCGGCGAGGGCGCCTACGTGCGGCGCGCGATCCTCGACAAGAACGTCGTCGTCCCGCCGTGGGCCCGCATCGGTGTCGACCACGGCGCCGACCGCGAGCGCTACCACGTCTCCGCGGGCGGGGTCACCGTGCTGGGCAAGGGCGCGGTCGCGCTCGTCTGACGGCGGCCGGACCCCTCGGTCGCTAGGCGGCGGGCTTCGTCGCCACCAGCAGCCCGCTGCCCACGGGCAGGACGGCGGACAGCAGCGCCTCGTCCTCCCGGACCGTGCGGGCCAGCTCCCGCCAGGCCACCGTCTGCGGATCGCGCGCGGTGCGGTCGGCGACCCGGCCGCCGGCCAGCAGGCCGTGGCAGACCAGCGTGCCGCCCGGGCGGATGAGGTCGAGCAGCGCCGGCAGCTGCGCGGTGTACTCGCGCGGCGGGCCGGCGCAGCTGACCAGGTCGTAGGCGCCCGGGGAGAGCCGGGGGAGGACCTCCGCCGGGGTGCCGAAGATCAGCCGGGTGCGGCCCTGCGGGACCCCGGCCTCGGTGAACGCCTTGCGCGCGGCGCGCAGCTGCTCGGGGTCGCCGTCGAGGGCGGTGAGGACGCCGTCGGGCCGCATGCCCTTGAGCAGCCACAGCCCCGAGATGCCGCCGCCGCCGATGGAGACCACCGAGCGCGCCCGGCCCTGCGCGGCCAGGACGGCGAGCGCGGCGCCGGCCGCCGGTTCCACCGGCACCGCGTCCGACCGGTGCGCCAGCCGGGCCCGGGCGGCGACCAGGGCGGGGGACTCGGGGGCGAAGCGGTCGGCGTAGGCCGCGGCCTCCGCCCCGGACCATCCCCCGCCGCTCATCACCGGCCGAGGGTAGTGGCCGGGGCCCCGCGTCAGCGCCCAGGCGCGTGGCCGGTGTGCCCGCCTGTGCGTTCGCTGTGGGCGGGAACACCCCTCCGGTGCCCGTCCGTTGATGGTTCCGTGCGCCTGAAGCGAGCACCGTCCGCCGTCCCCGCGACCGAGGAGCGGGACGCGCCGGCCCCCGTGGGGGATCCTGGGGCCGTGGCCGAGCCCGTCGTCCCCGAGCCCGCCGCCGAGGCGTGGGTCGCGCCGAGCTGGGACCAGGTCGTGCGCGAGCACTCGGCCCGCGTCTACCGCCTCGCGTACCGCCTGTCGGGCAACGCGCAGGACGCCGAGGACCTCACCCAGGAGACCTTCGTGCGGGTCTTCCGGTCGCTGGCGGACTTCTCGCCGGGCACCTTCGAGGGCTGGCTGCACCGGATCACCACGAACCTGTTCCTCGACATGGTGCGCCGCCGGCAGCGGATCCGGTTCGACGCGCTGCCGGAGGACACCGAGCGGTTGCCCGGCTCGGCGCCCAGCCCCGAGCAGGTCTACGCCGACACCCACCTCGACCCGCAGGTCCAGGCGGCGCTGGACGCGCTGTCGCCGGAGTTCCGGGTGGCGGTGGTGCTCTGCGACATCGAGGGGCTGACCTACGAGGAGATCGCGGCGACGCTCGGCATCAAGCTGGGGACGGTGCGCAGCCGGATCCACCGCGGCCGCGTGCAGCTGCGCGAGGCGCTGGCCCACCTGGCGCCGCGCCGTCCCGCCGTCGTGGAGGGAGGGCGGGCATGAGCATCCCCGAGAGCCACCTGGCCCAGGAGGCGATCGCCGCGCTGGTCGACGGCGAGCTGACCGCGGGCCCGGCGCGGCGCGCGGCGGCCCACCTCACGGGCTGCGCGCAGTGCCGCATGGCCGTGCAGGCCCAGCGCGAGGCCAAGGAGGCGCTGCACCGCTCGGAGGAGGTCGCCGTCCCCGGTGACCTGCTCTCGCGGCTGTGCGCCATCCCGTTCACCACCGACGTGCCGGGGAGCGGGGGCCCCGGGACGCTCGCCGCCGGCCCGGACTCGCTGACCGTCTCGGGGAGGTCGGGCTCGTGGGCGGTGTCGCTGCGCCCGCAGCGCCCGGGCCGCGGCGAGTCGACGGCGCGCTGGCTGCGCCGCGGCGTCACCGGCACGCTGGTCGGGCTGGGGATCGGGGTCACCGTCCTCGCCCTGAACCTGCCGGCCGTCGAGGACCTCGACCGCGGCACGCCGCCGGGCCCCGTCGCGCGGCCGTCGCTCCCGGAGGAGCAGACTGAGGGGGTGCCGCCCGTCGTCCGCACCCTCACCGTCGGGAACGCGTCCGTGACCGCCGCCGTCCCGGGTGGGACGCCCTGAGCGACACCGACGACCGCCGCGCCCCGGCGGAGCAGCAGCAGGACCCGGCCGACCGGGTCTTCGCCCGACCCGAGGGGGCGACCGGGTCGTTCGCCGTCCCGGGGGAGCGGCTGACCCCGCGCCCCACGCCCGTGCCGGCGACGTCCCCCGCCCAGCAGGCCGCGTTCGGCCGGCCGGCCAGCGTCGACGGCGGCTTCGCCGGTGACCGGCCGGTGCCGCCGCCCCGGCGGCTGCCGCCCCCGCCGCCCGAGGCGGTGCTGCGGGCGTTCGCGCCGTCCGGGCCGGGGCGCACCGGCCTGCAGGAGCCGCCGGGCGGGCGGCCGGGCCGACGGCGCACCTCCGCCGGCCCGTGGTGGAAGCCCGACGCCGCCTCCGACCCGTGGCGCGACCCGCACGCCCCGGCCGGCCTGGGCGCCCCCGCCGTCTACGACGAGGAGCAGCAGGAGGGCCCGGTCGTCGTCGACGCCCGGGGCCGCACGAAGGTCCGGCTGCGCGACCTGTCGATCCGGGTCTCGGCGCTGGTGCTGCTCGCCGTCCTGCTCGTCGGCGCCATCGGCGGCGGGGTGGGCTGGTTCCTCACCCGCGAGGCCGCCGAGACACCGCTGCTCGCGCCCGACACGCAGCTGTCCGAGGTCGACGAGGGCGTCGCCCGCGAGCCCGGCTCGGTGGCCGACATCGCCGAGCGGGTCGCCCCCGCCGTCGTCTCCATCGAGGTGCGGCTCGGCAACGCCGGGGCCACGGGCTCGGGCGTGGTCGTCGACGCCGAGAACGGCTACATCGTCACCAACAACCACGTGATCTCCGGGGCCGACGGCAATGAGGAAGCCGAGATCCGCGCGGTCTTCTCCGACGGCAGCGGCTCCGAGGCGCGCATCGTGGGACGCGACCCGGCCAGCGACATCGCCGTCATCAAGGTCGACAAGCCGGGCCTGGTGGCCGCGTCGCTGGGCGACTCCGAGGGCGTCCTCGTGGGCGACCCGGTGGTCGCGATCGGCTCGCCGCTGGGCCTGGCCGGCACGGTCACCAGCGGCATCGTCAGCGCGCTCGACCGCCCGGTGCGGCTCTCCGGTGAGGGCAGCGACACCAACGCCGTCATCAGCGCCGTCCAGACCGACGCGCCGATCAACCCGGGCAACTCCGGCGGCGCGCTGGTCGACGCGACCGGCGCGGTGATCGGCATCAACACCGCGATCGCCTCGCTCGGCGGCAATGGCACCACCGGCGGCTCCATCGGCCTGGGCTTCGCGATCCCCATCGACACCGCCCGCGACATCGCCGAGCAGCTGATCTCGACCGGCTCGGCGGTGCACGCCGCGCTCGGGGTGAACACCCGCTCGGTCACCGACGGCACGCGCGACGGCGCGCTGGTGCTCAACGTCGAGCCCGACAGCGGCGCCGACCGGGCCGGCATCGAGGAGCAGGACGTCATCATCGCGATCGACGACCAGCAGGTGGGCAGCTCCGAGGAGCTCGTCGTCGCCGTGGACGCGCACGCGCCGGGCGACACGGTGACGGTCGAGCTGGTGCGCAACGGTTCGTCGACGACGGTGCAGGCGACCCTCGACCAGGCCTAGCGGCCCAGTTTGGGGGACAGCCCGCGCGCGGGGGCCCCGGCTACGCTGGACGGCGGTCCGGCGGCCGGCGCCGGGATCGGACGGGAGCGGCGGTGTTCGACTCGATCGGCTGGGGCGAGATCGTCGTCCTCGCGCTCGCGGCGCTGTTCATCTTCGGGCCCGAGCGGCTGCCCACGCTGGCCCGCGATGCCGCCCAGGGGCTGCGCAAGGTCCGCGAGGCCGTGACCGGCGTCCGCTCGCAGGTGCACGAGTCCATGGGCGACGACTTCGCCGAGCTGCGGGACCTCGACCTGCGCAAGTACCACCCGAAGACGTTCATCCGCCAGCAGCTGCTCGGCGACGACGACGAGGCCCCGCCGCGGCGGAGCGGCGCGACGGCCGCGACCGCGGCGCCCGCCCGGCCGGCCGCGCGCCCCGCCGCCAAGCCGCGCGACGCGGGCACGCCCCCGCCGTTCGACATCGACGCGACCTGATCCGTCGCCCTACCGGACGACACCGCGGCCACGAGCCGTGCCCCGCGTGCGCTGAGCCCTCCCGGGCTTCAGGGCGCCTCGCGGGGCGGCTCGCCTACCGGCGCCGCGTCGTCACCGGCGGACGGGGGTGAGGCCCAGGCTCATGCCGGAGAGGCCGCGCTGGCGGGTGGCCAGGCCGTCGGCCACCCGCGCGAGCGCCTGCGCCGCGGGCGAGTCCGGCTCCGCCAGCACGATCGGGGCGCCGGCGTCGCCGGCCTCCCGCAGGCGGGTGTCGAGCGGGATCTGCCCCAGCAGCGGCACGCGCGCGCCGAGGGTGCGGGTCAGCGCGTCGCTCACGGCCTGGCCGCCGCCGGAGCCGAAGACCTCCATGCGGCCGCCGTCGGGCAGATCGAGCCACGACATGTTCTCGATGACGCCGACCACCTGCTGGTGGGTCTGGGTGGCGATGGCCCCGGCCCGCTCGGCGACCTCGGCGGCCGCGGTCTGCGGCGTGGTCACCACGAGGATCTCGGCGTTGGGCAGCAGCTGGGCGATGGAGATCGCCACGTCGCCGGTGCCGGGCGGCAGGTCGAGCAGCAGGACGTCGAGGTCGCCCCACCAGACGTCGGCGAGGAACTGCTGCAGCGCCCGGTGCAGCATGGGCCCGCGCCAGACCACCGGCGTGTTGCCGGGGGTGAACATGCCGATCGAGATGACCTTCACGCCGTAGGACTGCGGCGGCATGATCATGTTGTCGACCTGGGTGGGCTTGTCGTCGACGCCCAGCATCCGCGGCACCGAGTGGCCGTAGATGTCGGCGTCCACCACGCCCACCGACAGCCCGCGCTTGGCCAGCGCGGCCGCGAGGTTGACCGTGACGCTCGACTTGCCGACGCCGCCCTTGCCGGAGGCCACCGCGTACACGCGGGTCAGCGAGCCGGGCTGGGCGAAGGGGATCACCGGGTCGGTGGCGTCGCCGCGGACCGTGCGGCGCAGCTCGGCGCGCTGCTCGTCGCTCATCACGTCGAGGCCGACCTGCACCGAGGTCACCCCGGGGACGGCGGAGACGGCCTGGGTGACGCGGTTGGTGATCGTCTCGCGCATCGGGCAGCCGGCGACGGTCAGGTAGACCTCGACGCGCACGGTGCCGTCGGCGCCGATCTGCACGTCCTTGACCATGCCCAGCTCGGTCAGCGGGCGGTTGATCTCCGGGTCCTGGACGGTGGCCAGAGCCGCGTTGACGGCGTCGAGCGCCGGCGAGCCGGTCATCGTGTCCGACATCGTTCTCGTTCGTCTCCTTCGGCGAAGGACCCGGCCGGCCCTTGCCGCGCGCCCGCGGCGACCAGCGCATCCGGGTCTCCCGCCACTGTACGGCGGGTGGCACCGGGTGCCCGCCGCCTCAGGGGTGATCTGCTGCGCAGTCGTGGTCTGAGGTGCCTCAGATGCCGGCGGACGGCGGAGCGTGCGCGGTCGACCGATGCCCGGCCCGGCCCCTCAGGACGACCGTCGTCGTCGTGAACCCGACCGATGCGACCCCGCTGCTCCACGTCCTCCTCCTCGCCGACCCCGAGCGCGCGCACCGGCGCGACATGGTGCTGCTCGCCGCCCGCCGGCGCCCCCGCCGCACCCGGCGCCGGCTGCTCTCCCGCCTGGGGTGACCGGGGCGCGGCGGCCGGCCGTTAGGGTCGGCCGAGTGCCGACCTCCGCCCGTTCCGAGACCCTGCGGGACGCCGTCGGGCTCGGCCTCGCGGTCGGCCTCTACGGGGCGGCCTTCGGCGCCGCCGCGGTCTCGGCGGGCCTGTCGGAGTGGCAGGCGGTGACGCTGTCGCTGCTGATGTTCACCGGCGCCTCCCAGTTCGCCCTCGTCGGCGTGATCGGCGCCGGCGGCAGCGCGCTGGCGGCGGTGGGCAGCGCCCTGCTGCTCGGCACCCGCAACACCGTCTACGGCGTCCGGCTGGTCCCGCTGCTGCGGCCGCGGGGGCTGTCGCGGTTCGGCACCGCGCACTGGGTCATCGACGAGACCACGGCGCTGGCCGTCGCGGCGCCCGACCGCGGCCTGGCCCGGCTGGGCTTCCTCGTCGGCGGCGCCACGATCTTCACCCTGTGGAACGTCACGACGCTGATCGGGGCGCTCGGCGCCGCCGCGCTGGGCGGCGCCGCGCGGGCGGCGCTGGACGCCGTCGTCCCCGCGGCGTTCCTGGCCCTGCTGTGGCCGCGGCTGCGCCGGCCGTTCCCCGAGCCCGCGGTGCAGCGGCGGGTGGCCCTCGGCGGCGCCGTGGTGGCCCTGGTGCTCACCCCGTTCGTGCCGCCCGGCGTGCAGGTCGTCGCCGCCGTCGTCGCGGTGGCGCTCGCCGTGCGGCGGCGCGAGCCGGAGGGGGCCGCGTGAGCGGCACGACGCTCTGGGCGGTGGTGCTCGCCGGGTCCCTCGGCTGCTACCTGCTCAAGCTGGCGGGCCTGTCGGTGCCCGCGCGCTGGGTGGAGCAGCCGTGGGTGCGCCGGGTCGTCGACTTCGTCCCCGCCGCGCTGCTGGCCGCGCTGGTCGTGGTGCAGGCGGTGGCCTCCGGCCAGGACCTCGTCCTCGACGGGCGGCTGGCCGGCCTGGCCGTCGCCGCGGTGGCGCTGGCGCTGCGGGCGCCGTTCGTCGTCGTGCTCGTCCTCGCCGGGGGCGCCGGCGCGCTGGTGCACGTGCTGTGGGGCGCCTGACCCGCACCCTGCCGCCGCCCGGGCTCGCCGGCGCGCTCCGCGGCCGCTAGAACAACCGGGTGTCGCGCTGCTCGAGGTCGAGCAGGAACCGCTTGCGCGGCAGGCCGCCGCCGAACCCCACGAGGCTGCCGTCGGCGCCCACCACCCGGTGGCACGGGACGACGATCGCCAGCGGGTTGCGCCCGCAGGCCAGGCCGACGGCCTGCGCGCCGCCGGGTTCGCCGACGGCCGCCGCCACCGCGCCGTAGGAGCGGGTCTCGCCGTAGGGGATGCGCCGCAGCTCCCGCCACACGGCCAGCTCGAAGTCGCTGCCCCGCGGGCGCAGCGGCAGGTCGAACGCCTCCCGCTGCCCGGCGAAGTACTCCTCCACCTGGGCCGCCACGTCGGCGAGGCCGGCGGCGTCGCCCCGGCCCAGGTCGGCGGCCGGTCCGGGCGGCTCGAGGAACAGCCGGACGAGGACGCCGTCCTCCCGGACGACGGTCAACGGACCGAGCGGCGACGGCACCACGGCGTGCGTGCGCATGCCGGCAGTGTGCCGCCCGGGACCGACAGGACTAGCGCGAGACCTCGCCGGGGGCCACCGGCGCGGCGTCCCGGTCCTTCTTCTTCTTGCCCTTCTTCTCCCGCTCCTCGCCGTCGTCCTCGGCCAGGCGGCTGAGCTCCCCCCGGATGAAGTCGCGGGTGGCGAGCTCGCCGATCGCCACCCGCAGCGCGGCCAGCTCGCGGGCGAGGTACTCGGTGTCGGCCCGGGTCTGCGCGGCCCGCGCGCGGTC
Source organism: Geodermatophilus sp. SYSU D00815 (assembly GCF_054050035.1). NCBI lineage: Bacteria > Bacillati > Actinomycetota > Actinomycetes > Geodermatophilales > Geodermatophilaceae > Geodermatophilus > Geodermatophilus sp. SYSU D00815. The sequence continues at coordinate 10,726 of NZ_JBJGYO010000006.1, forward strand.
CTCCTCGGCCTGCACGCGGTCGCGGTCGGCCTGCCGGTTCTGGGCCAGCAGGATCAGCGGTGCCGCGTACGCGGCCTGGGTGGAGAAGGCCAGGTTGAGCAGGATGAACGGGTAGGGGTCCCACTGCAGCCGGATGGCGAAGACGTTCAGGCAGATCCAGGCCACCACGATGATCGTCTGGACGGCGAGGAAGCTGCCGGTGCCGAGGAAGCGGGCGATGCCCTCGGCGAACCGCCCGACCGCGTCGGGGTTGAGCCGCAGGAAGCTGCCGAACGTGCGCGCGTGGCCCCGCGGGACGTCGAGCCGCCGGCCGTCAGCCACGGCGGGCCCGCTCGCGCCAGTCGTCGGGCAGCAGGTGGTCGAGGACGTCGTCCACGCTCACCGCGCCGACGAGCCGGCCCTGCTGGTCGACCACCGGCGCGGCGACGAGGTTGTAGGTGGCGAAGTAGCGCGTGACCTCGGCCAGCGGCGCCTCCGGCCGCAGCGGCTCGAGGTCGTCGAGCGCCCCGCTGACCAGGGTGGACGGCGGTTCGCGCAGCAGCCGCTGGATGTGCGCCAGCCCGAGGTAGCGGCCGGTGGGCGTGGCCGACGGCGGCCGGCAGACGTACACCTGGGTGGCCAGCGCCGGGGTGAGCTCGGGGTCGCGCACGCGGGCGAGCGCCTCGGCGATCGTGGCGTCGGGGGCGAGGATCACCGGCTCGCTGGTCATGATGCCGCCGGCGGTGTCCTCGGAGTAGGCGAGCAGCTGGCGCACCGGTTCGGCCTCGTCGGGCTCCATGAGCTCGAGCAGCCGGTCGCGGTCGACCTTGGACAGCTCGGCCAGCAGGTCGGCGGCGTCGTCGGGGTCCATCTCCTCGAGGACGTCGGCCGCCCGCGCCTCGTCCAGGGTGCCGAGGATGGTGATCTGGTCGGCCTCGGGCAGCTCGCCGAGGACGTCGGCCAGCCGCTCGTCGTCGAGCGCCTCGGCCACCTCGTGCCGGCGCTTGATCGGCAGCTCCTGCAGGGCGTGCGCCAGGTCGGCGGCGTTGAGCTCGCGGTAGGTGGCGAGCAGCGTCTCGGCGCCCTGCCCGCCCTGGGCGAGCGCCAGCCCGGTGACGTCGTCCCAGGCGAGCTGGTGCAGCTGGCCGCGGCGGCCCAGCCGGCCGGGCTCCTGCACGGCGAGGCGGGTGATCAGCCAGTCGCCGGTGCGGGTCTGCTCCATGCCGGCGTCGACGACGGTGGCCCGGCGGCCGGACTCGCGGATGGTGACCGCGCGGTCGAGCAGCTCGCCGAGCACCAGGGTCTCGCCGGCCCGCTGCTCGAAGCGCTTGAGGTTGAGGGTCCCGGAGGCGAGCATCACCGCGCCCGGGTCGAGGGCGGTGACCCGGCCCATCGGCACGAAGATCCGCCGCCGCGCCACCACCTCGACGACGAGGCCGAGCACGCGCGGCGGGGCGGTGCCCACGCGCAGCCCGGCGACGACGTCGCGGACCTTGCCGACGCGGTCGCCGTTGGGGTCGAACACGGTCAGCCCGGCCAGCCGCGAGACGTATGCCCGGGTCGCCGTCGTCACGGCTGGGAAGGCTACCGTCGGGCCGTGCCGAGCCCCGATCCGCTGCAGTACGAGATCGTCGACGTCTTCGCGCCGCGGGCCTTCGCCGGCAACCCGCTGGCCGTCGTGTTCGACGCCGACGGGCTCGGCACGGAGCAGTGCCAGGCGCTGGCCAACGAGTTCCACCTGTCGGAGACGTCGTTCCTCATGGCGCCCACCGAGCCGGGCGCCGACTACAAGGTGCGCATCTTCACCCCCTACGCCGAGCTGCCCTTCGCCGGGCACCCCAGCGTCGGCGCCGCGCACACGCTCGTGCGGGCCGGCCGGCTGCCCGCCGGCACGGTGCGCCAGGAGTGCGGCGCGGGCGTCCTGCCGATCGAGGTGACCGACGACGGCGCCACGCTCACCGGCGGCCGGCCGACCCTCGAGGACGGGCCCGACCCCGCGGAGCTGGCCGAGGCCATGGGGCTGGCGGCCGCCGACGCCGTCGGGCTGCCGGCGCACGTCGCCGGGTGCGGCCTGCCGTTCGCCTACCTCGCGGTGCGCCCGGAGGTGGTCGACGAGGCCCGCCCCGACCCCGCCGCGCTCGGCCGGGTCGGCGTGGGGGAGGGTGTCCCGGTCGTCTCCTGGGACGCCGCGACGTCGACCGCCCGCGCGCGGGTCTTCGCCGGCGACCTCGGCTGGGGCGAGGACCCGGCCACGGGGTCGGCGGCGCTGGGCCTCGGCGTGTGGCTGGTGGCCGCCGGCCTGCTGCCCGGCGAGGGGACGGCCTCCTACGTCGTCCGCCAGGGGGAGCGGATGGGCCGCCCGTCGGTGCTGACCTGCACCGTCACGGCCACCGGCGGCCGCGCGACGTCGGCGACCGTCTCGGGCGCGGTCGTGCCGGTGGCGAGCGGCCGCATCCGGTTGCCCTGATGACGTCCCAGGCCGCGGCCTGGGCGGTGCACCGGCCGACCGGCCGCGAGTTCGCGATCATGGCCGTGGCGGTCGTCGGCGTCTCGATGTCCGGGCCGCTGACCGCGCTGGTCGCCGCGCCGTTCCTGGCCATCGCGTTCTGGCGCAACGCCGCCGGCGCCGCCGCCCTGCTGCCCGTGCTGCTCACCCGGGAACGGGCGACGCTGCACGGGCTGCGGCCGCGCGACCTGGGCAGCTCGGTGGTCGCCGGCCTGTTCCTCGCCGGGCACTTCGCCGCCTGGTTGCCGAGCCTGTCGATGACGTCGGTCGGGGCCTCCGTCGCGCTGGTCACCACCACGCCGATCTGGACCGCGCTGGTGGCCCGGATCAGCGGCGTGCGCCTGGCGCCGCAGGTGTGGTGGGGGCTGGTGCTCGCCGTCCTGGGCGCGGCGCTGATCGCCGGGGTCGACGTGACGGTGAGCCTCGAGGCGCTGGCCGGCGACGGGCTGGCGCTGCTCGGCGCGCTCTGCGCCGGCGGGTACGTGCTGGCCGGGGCGCGGGCCCGGCAGCGGCTGGCCACGTCGGCCTACACGATCGTCTGCTACTCGGTCTGCGCCGCGGCCACCGCGGTCGTCGCGCTGGTCGCCGGCTCGCCGCTGGCCGGCTTCCCGCTGCGCGACTGGCTGCTCATCGGGGGGATCACCGTCTGCGCACAGCTGTTCGGGCACACCCTGCTCAACCTGGTGCTCTCCTCGGTGGGGCCGACCGTGGTCAGCCTCGCCGTCCTGCTCGAGGTGCCCGGCTCGCTGGTCGTCGCCTTCGCGCTGCTGGGCCAGGTGCCGCCGCTGCTCGCGCTGCCGGGCATGGCCGCGGTGGTCGCCGGGGTCGCCCTCGTGGTCCGGGCGAGCCGCCCGACGACCCTGGTGGAGCCGGCGACCTGAGAGCACACTGCGCCCCATGCCGAGGTACCTCGTCGAGCGGACCCTCGGCGACGTCACGCGCGAGGAGCTGGACGCCGCCGCCGAGCGCTCCACGGCGGTCCGCGAGGCGCGCTACCCGCACATCACCTGGGAGCACACCCACGTGGTGAGCACTCCCGACGGGTTCAAGGCGTTCTGCGTCTACGAGTCGCCCGACCCGGAGAGCATCCGGCGGCACGCGGCCGACGCCGGTCTGCCGGTGGACCTGGTGCACGAGGTGGAGACCGACCTCGTCCCCTGAGGCGTTGACCACAACGCGGCGCGGGCCGCGAGGGGCGTCGCTACTCTCCGGTAACCGACGCACCCCCGATCCGCAGCGGAGGCACCGTGGCCGAGCTCCGATCCCGCCGTTCCAACCTCGCCGTGCCGGGCAGCAACCCCCGCTTCCTGGAGAAGGCGAAGGGCCTGGCCGCCGACCAGGTGTTCCTCGACCTGGAGGACGCGTGCGCGCCGCTGGCCAAGCCGGGCGCCCGCAAGAACATCGTCGCCGCGCTCAACGAGGGCGGCTGGGGCGAGAAGATCCGCGTCGTCCGGGTCAACGACTGGACGACGGAGTGGACCTACCGCGACGTGCTCGAGGTCGTGGAGGGTGCGGGGGCCGACCTCGACTGCATCATGCTGCCCAAGGTCGCCGACGCCGCCCAGGTGCGCGCCCTGGACCTCCTGCTCACCCAGATCGAGAAGGCCAACGGCCTGGAGGTCGGCCGGATCGGCATCGAGGCGCAGATCGAGACCGCCCAGGGCCTGATCAACGTCAACGACATCGCCTTCGCCAGCCCGCGGATCGAGACGATCATCTTCGGCCCGGCCGACTTCATGGCGTCGATCAACATGAAGTCGCTCGTGGTCGGCGCCCTGCACCCCGACTACCCGGGCGACCCCTTCCACCACATCCTCATGCAGATCCTCATGGCCGCCCGCGCCCGCGGCGTGCAGGCCATCGACGGCCCGTTCCTGCAGGTGCGCGACGTCGACGCGTTCCGCGAGGTGGCCAAGCGCTCGGCGGTGCTCGGCTTCGACGGCAAGTGGGTGCTGCACCCCGGTCAGATCGACGCGGCGAACGAGATCTACGCGCCGTCGCAGGAGGACTACGACCACGCCGAGCTGATCCTCGACGCGTACGAGTACCACACCTCCGAGGCCGGCGGGAAGAAGGGCTCGGCGATGCTCGGCGACGAGATGATCGACGAGGCCAGCCGCAAGATGGCGCTGGTCGTCGCCGGCAAGGGCCGTGCCGCCGGCCTGTCGCGCACGTCGTCGTTCACCCCGCCCGAGGACTGAGCGGCGAGCCGCTCGGCGCCGGGACGGGGCCGGTCGCCCGGCGTGCACACTGCCATCGTCCTCCGCGGACCGCCCCCACGACCAGAGGCCGACTGCCCTGTACCGGAACCGGCGGCGCGCGCACGGTGTCCGGTGCACGGGGAGGACGGAGGTGGTCCATGGACCCGCGGGCGGACGACGAGGTGCGGGCGCTCCTCGAGACGTCGGGCGGCAAGCCGATCGTGCAGATCGTGTGGGACCCGGAGACCGACACGGCGAGCATCCGCTGCGCCGGCCTCGACCACGCCCTGGTCCCGCGCCTGGTCCTCAACCTCGGCCGGGCCCTGGCCGGCGACCGGTGACCGTCAGGGGCCGAAGTCGACGCTGCCGGCCAGCGCGAACCAGCTGATCACCAGGACGGCGACCACCAGCACCCAGATGCCGGTGACGATGCCGCCGATGATCACCGCGGCGAGCGCCATCCCGTCACCCTGCTCGCCGCTGCGGCGGATCTGCTTGCGCGCGGCGATGCCCAGCCCCAGCCCGACCGGCGCCACGGTCAGCGCGCAGACCAGCGCGGCGATCGCCAGCGCGTTGGTCGGCGGGCCGTAGACCGGGTACGGCGGCGGGTAGCCCTGCGGGGGCCCGTACTGCGGCGGAGGGCCGTAACCCGGCGGTGGCCCGTAGGCGGGTGGCTGACCCGGATGGCTCATGCCCGCAGTGTGCGGCCTCAGAGCCCGACGGCGGACGGAGGGACCGCGGCGAGTCGGGTCGCGATCGCGCGGGCGGCGGCCGTCGCCGTCTCCGGGTCCTCGCCGATCAGGACCGAGAGGACCGCCCCGCGGGCCTGCGCGACGACCACCTGGGTCACGCCGTCGGCGAGCTCGTACCGGAAGACGACGCTGTTGTCGGCGAGCCCCTCGGCGCTGGGCGCCGGGAGGAACGCGTACTCCTCCGGCGGGCAGCTGCTGAACGCCTGGACCAGCTCCTGGACGGCGGTGGTCGCGGCCTGCGGTCCGTCGTAGGCGATGGCCTCGGAGGTGAGCTGCGCGGTGGCCGTGGCGTCGAGCCCGACGACGGGGAACTTGGCCACCCGGTGCTCCTCGGAGGTGAACGGGAAGCCGCAGATGCCCGCCAGGCTCGGGTTGTCGGTGAGGTCGCCGTCCGGCACCGGGTTGGCCTGCACCGTCCAGCCCTCCGGCAGGTCGGCGGCGCGCAGCGCGACGGCCCGGGCCGCGCTCTGCGGGTCGGTCGCCGCGGCGGGGTCGGCGGAGGCCTGCGCCGAGGCCTCGGCCTGCGCCGGGGCGGGCTCGGTGCGCTCGGCGGAGGACGGCTCGCCCCCGCAGCCGGCCAGCAGCAGGGCGGCGGCGAGCGGGGCGAGCAGCCGGGTCCTCACCGAGGCGACGGTAACCGCGGGCCCCTCGGGGTGACGAGAGCCACCCGGGGCGCACCGCCGCGGTGGCCCATACTCACCGGTAACCAACGGACACCGCAGTCCCGAGAGGTGCGTGCGAATGACCCGCCTGGCGCAGACCGCCGACCTGACCGACGTGCAGCAGGAGATCCTGGCGACGGTCCGCAGCTTCGTCGACAAGGAGATCATCCCGAACGCGCAGCGGCTGGAGCACGCCGACGAGTACCCGCAGGAGATCGTCGACGGCCTCAAGGAGCTGGGGATCTTCGGGCTGACGATCCCCGAGGAGCACGGCGGCCTCGGGGAGTCGCTGCTCACCTACGCGCTGGTGGTCGAGGAGATCGCCCGCGGCTGGATGAGCGTCTCCGGCGTCATCAACACCCACTTCATCGTCGCCTACATGGTCCTGCAGCACGGCACGGCCGAGCAGAAGGAGCGCCTGCTGCCCCGCATGGCCACCGGGGAGGTGCGCGGCGCGTTCTCGATGTCCGAGCCCGGGCTGGGCTCCGACGTCGCCGGCATCCGCACCAGGGCCGTGAGGAAGGACGACGGGTCGTACGTGATCGACGGCCAGAAGATGTGGCTCACCAACGGCGGCTCGTCGACGCTGGTCGCCGCGCTCGTGCGCACCGACGAGGGTGCCGAGAAGGCGCACCAGAACCTCACGACGTTCCTGATCGAGAAGCCGGCCGGTTTCGGCGACGTGCTCCCGGGTCTGAGCATCCCCGGCAAGATCGACAAGATGGGCTACAAGGGCGTCGACACCACCGAGCTGGTGTTCGACGGCTTCGCCGCCTCCGCCGACGACGTCCTCGGCGGCGTGCCGGGCCGCGGCTTCGCCCAGATGATGGACGGCGTCGAGGTGGGCCGGGTGAACGTGGCCGCCCGCGGCTGCGGCATCGCGATCCGCGCCTTCGAGCTGGCGATCGAGTACGCCCAGCAGCGCGAGACCTTCGGCAAGCCGATCGCCGGCCACCAGGCGATCGCGTTCAAGCTGGCCGAGATGGCGACCAAGGTCGAGGCCGCGCACGCGATGATGGTCCGCGCCGCCCGCCTCAAGGACTCGGGCTCCCGCAACGACGTCGAGGCCGGCATGGCCAAGCTGCTGGCCAGCGAGTTCGCCGCCGAGGTGACCCAGGAGTCGTTCCGCATCCACGGCGGCTACGGCTACTCCAAGGAGTACGAGATCGAGCGGCTCATGCGCGAGGCGCCGTTCCTGCTCATCGGCGAGGGCACCAGCGAGATCCAGAAGACGATCATCAGCCGCGGCCTGCTCAAGGAGTACGCACTCAAGCGCTGACACCTGTTCCGCCCACGCTCGTGCTCTGCCCACCACGGTGGACAGAGCACGAGCGTCGGGGGAAGGGTTGTCAGCCGGCCTGGCTGAGGTCGTAGAGCGTCACGCCGTCGACCGTGGTGGCGGTGAAGTTCTCCTCCACCCAGCTGGTGATCTCGGCCGAGGCGCTGCTGCCGCCGTCGCCACCGCCCATCCCGACGCCGCCGGACACGAACCAGTGGACCTGGCCGGACTCGACGAGCGCCTGGAACTCCGCCAGCGTCGGCGAGGGGTCGGTGCCGTTGAACCCGCCGATCGGCATGACCGGCAGCTCGGTGGCCAGCTGGTAGCCCGCCGCGTTGTTGGCGCCCACGGTCGCCGCCACCCAGGTGTAGGAGCCGGCGTCCTCGGCGAGGACGGCGGCCAGCTCGTCGCTGACCTCGCCGGCGTCGAGCAGCCCGCCACCGCCGAAGCCGCCGCGGCCGCCGGTGGTGCCGCCGGCCGGGGCGGGCACGGTGCCGCCGCCCCCGCCGCCCCCGCCGCCCGGGCCACCGGCCGGACGGGTGCCGCCGCCGGTGAAACCGCCTGGTCCGCCGGCCCGACCTGGGCCACCGGCGCCACCGCCGCCGAAGCCGCCGTCGGAGGTCACGGCCGGGCCCGCGCTCGGGATCGACCCGGTGTGCGCCGTGCCCGCCGTCTGGACGGCGTAGGCGGCCGGGCCGCCGAGCCCGGCGACGACCGCCAGCGCGAGCACGCCCGCGGTGACCGCGCGGCGCAGCCGGTGCACCACCAGCAGCCCCAGCGCGGCGACCGCGCCGGCGACCAGCACGACCCACTTCAGCCACGGCAGGAAGTCGGCCGACCGCGCCATCAGCGCCCACGACCAGGTGGCGGTGGCGGCGAGGACGACGGCCAGCACGACCCGCGCCCAGAACTGCCCGCGCCGCTGCCACAGCAGCCCACCACCGAGGCCTACCAGCGCCGCGACCGCCGGTGCCAGCGCCACGGTGTAGTAGGCGTGGAAGATGCCGGCCATCAGGCTGAAGGTGAGGCCGGTGACCAGCAGCCAGGTGCCCCACGTGAGCAGGCCCGCGCGGCGGCCGTCGGTGCGCGGGGCCCGGCCCACGGCCACCAGCCCGGCGACGAGCAGCAGCAGCGCCGCGGGCAGCAGCCAGGCGATCTGCCCGCCGATCTCCGAGCCGAACAGCCGTCCGAGGCCGGTCTCGCCCCAGCCCACGCCGCCGCCGACGCTGCCCGTCTCCTCGCCGGTGAGCCGGCCCAGGCCGTTGTAGCCCCAGATCAGCTCCCACACCGAGTCGGTCTGCGAGCCGCCGATGTAGGGCCGCACCGAGGCGGGGACGAGCTCGACGACCGCGACCCACCAGCCGCCGGTGACGACGAGCGCGGCGCCGGCCGCGAGCAGGTGCAGCAGGCGCTTCGGCAGCGTGGTGGGCGCGGTCACCAGGTAGGCCAGCGCGAACCCGGGGACGACGAGCACCGCCTGCAGCGTCTTGGTGAGGAAGGCCAGACCGACGAGCACGCCGACGCCGACCAGCCAGCGCAGCCGCGCCCGCTCGACGGCCCGGGTGAGCGCGTAGGCGGCCAGCGTCATGAGCAGGACCAGCAGCGCGTCGGGGTTGTTGAACCGGAACATCAGCACCGCGACCGGCGTGAGCGCCAGGGCCGCGCCGGCCAGCAGCGCCGGGCCGTACCCGGCCACCCGCCGGACGGCGAGGTAGAGCACCCCGACGGTGGCCACGCCCATGAGCGCCTGCGGCACCAGGATCGACCACGACGACAGCCCGAACAGCCGCACCGACAGGGCCATCACCCACAGCGAGGCCGGCGGCTTGTCGACGGTGATGGAGTTCGCGGCGTCGGAGGAGCCGTAGAAGAACGCCTCCCAGCTCTGCGAACCGGCCTGCACAGCGGCGGAGTAGAAGGCGTTGGCCCAGCCGGAGGCGGACAGGTCCCAGACGTAGAGGACGCCGGTGGCCGCGAGCAGGCCGAGCAGCGCCGGGCGCACCCAGCCGGGGTCGCCGTCGCGACCGCGGACGAGCCGGCGCAGCCGCGACGGCCGGGCCGGGGGCGGTGCAGGGGCGGCCCGCTCCGGCGGCGCGGCGGGCAGGGTCGTGGTCATCGGGCGGTCTCCATCTCGAGGACGGCGTTCCCGCCGTCGGCAGGGGTGGACGCGGACCGCGGCCGGAACACCCAGCCGCGGAAGAGGACGAAGCGCAGCAGCGTCGCGACGGCGTTGGCGGCGACGAGCAGGAGCAGCTCCGCCGCGCGGGAGGCGCCCGGCGCGGCGGCGTGCAGGACGGCGAGCGAGCCGCTGGTCAGGGCCAGCCCGAGGCCGAAGACGGCCAGGCCCTGGGCGTGGTGGACCGCGGCGCCGGCGCCGCCGCGGATGCCGAAGGTGATCCGCCGGTTGGCCGCGGTGTTGGCGACGGCGGTGAGCAGCAGCGCGGTGAGGTTGGCCGGCTGCGCGCCGACCACCCCGCGCAGCAGCACGAACAGGAGCAGGTAGGCGATGGTCGACAGCACGCCGACGGCGGCGAACCGCAGCAGCTGGGCCACCATGCCGGGCGGCACCCCGGGCACCGGATCGGGCAGCGGCCGGCGGCCGATCTGCGCCCGCAGCTCGGCGATCGGCAGCCGGCCGGTGGCGAACGCGCGCAGCATCCGGGCGATGCCGGCCAGGTCCGCCTTCGCCGTCCGCACGATGTCGACCCGGCTGTCGGGGTCGTCGACCCAGTCGACCGGCACCTCGTGGATGCGCAGGCCGGAGCGCTCGGCGAGCACCAGCAGCTCGGTGTCGAAGAACCAGCCGGTGTCCTCCACCAGGGGCAGCAGCCGCCGGGCGACGTCGGCCCGGATCGCCTTGAAGCCGCACTGCGCGTCGGACAGCGAGGTGGCGAGCGTCCCGCGCAGCAGCAGGTTGTAGCCCCGGCTGATGACCTCGCGCTTGAGCCCGCGGACCACGCGGGAGGAGCGGGAGAGGCGGGTGCCGACGGCCAGGTCGGAGTGGCCGCTGAGCAGCGGGGCGACGAGGGGGAGCAGGGCGGCGAGGTCGGTGGAGAGGTCGACGTCCGTGTAGACGAGGACGGGTGCGTCGGAGGCCAGCCACGCCTCGCGCAGCGCCCGGCCGCGGCCGGGCTCCGGGAGCACCCGCACCTCGACGCCGGGCAGCTCGGCGGCGACCCGCCGGGCCACGGCCAGCGTGCCGTCGGTGCTGGCGTTCTCGGCGACGGTGATCCGGAACGACCACGGCAGGTCGGACAGCGCCGCGTGCAGCCGGCGCAGGCACGGCTCGAGGTCGGTCTCCTCGTCGTGGACCGGCACGACGACGTCGAGCACCGGTGGGGCCGGTCGGGGTTCTCCGGCGCGCGCGTCCGCGCCCTGCAGAAGGGGTGGCATGGGGTCACCGTCGGTGCGCCACCTGGCGGGGGACCGGGGAGCGGCTGGACGTTCTCTGTGACAGCGGATTCACAGTGAGTGACGGGGTAGAGAGGAGGCATGGGACGCGCGGCGGGAGTGACCGAGTTCGGCGGGCCGGAGGCGCTGCGCCTCGTCGAGGTGCCGGCGGAGCCGCTCGGCCCGGGGCAGGTGCGGCTGCGGGTGACCGCGGCGACGGTCAACCCGACCGACACCCACCTGGTGGCCGGCGCCTACGCCGGGCGCGACCCGGTCACGGTCCCGCCCTGGGTGCCGGGCATGGACGTGGCGGGCGTTCTCGACGGGGTCGGGGAGGGCGTCGACCGCCCCGACCTGCAGGTCGGCGCGCCGGTGATGGGTGTCGTCGTCCCCACCGGGGCGCACGGCGGCTACCGGGAGGACCTGGTGCTGCCGGCCGACTCCGTCGTCCGCGCGCCGGCCACCGCCACCGACGTCGAGGCCTCGACGCTGCCGATGAACGGGCTGACGGCGCGCGCCTCGCTCGACCTCCTGGGGCTGCGGCCGGGGCAGGTGCTCGCGGTGACCGGGGCGGCCGGCGCCTACGGCGGCTACGTCGTCCAGCTGGCCAAGGCCGACGGGCTGACCGTCGTCGCCGACGCCGCGGAGGCCGACGAGCAGCTCGTCCGCGACCTGGGGGCCGACGTCGTCGTCCGGCGCGGGGACGACGTCGCCGCGCGGATCCGCGAGCAGTTCCCCGACGGCGTCGACGGGCTGGCCGACGGCGCGGTGCAGGACGAGCTCGTGCTGCCCGCGGTCCGCGACGGGGGAGCGGTGGCGACCGTGCGCGGCTACCGCGGGCCCGGCGGCGGCGAGCGCGGCCTGCGGTTCTTCCCGACCCTCGTGCGGCGGGTGGCGCAGGACCGTGCCGCCCTGGACCGGCTCCGGCAGCAGGCCGAGGACGGCGTCGTGACCCTGCGGGTCCACCGCGCCCTGCCCGCGGCCGAGGCCGCCGAGGCGCACCGGCTGCTGGCCCGCGGCGGGGTCCGCGGCCGGCTGGTCCTCACCTTCTGACGCTGCTTGGGTGGGCCGCATGGTGCACCGACTGCTCGTCAGCTTCGGCCGGCCGGAGGACCCCGGGGCCTTCGACGACTACTACCGCGTCACCCACGCCCCGCTGGCGATGGAACTGCCGGGCCTGCTCCGGCTGAGCGTCGGCCACCCGCAGCCGCTGGACCCCGCCGCGCCCGGCCCGTACATGGTCGCCGAGCTGGACTTCGCGTCGGAGGAGGCGATGGGGGAGGCGCTGGCGTCGAACGAGGGGCGTGCGGCCGGCGCGGACCTCGCGAACTTCGCCACCGGCGGGGCGACGCTGGTCCACTTCGACGTGCGCGAGCCGGTCGCCGGCATCCCCGAGATGCCGTGACCGCGCGGGCCGGTGCCCAGGGCTCCTGCGCGCCGCGCTGGGCAGTCCCCGCACACCGCTGGAGGAGGTCCCGATGCCATCGTTCGGACGGCGGCTGCGCTGCCGCCTGCTGCGCCTGCACGACTGGCGCCTGCACAGCACCGAGGACGGCGGCCGCTACCGCCGGTGCGCGGTCTGCGGCACCGACGACGTCGGGCCCCGGGGGATGACCAACACCATCGGCTAGGTGCCCGGGCTAGGTGCGCGGCGCCTTGCGCGGGTGCAGCAGGCGCTCCACCGCGGCGGTGGCCTGCTTGGCCTCCTTGCGCGCGGCGCGCTTCTCCTTCAGCGCCTTGCCCGACTTCTTGGCGGTGTGGGCGTCGTGCGGGGACTTGTCGGCCATTGGGGTGCTCCCTCGGCGCGGGGCCGGATCGGCTCCGGGTGGCGCGCACGCTACGCCGGACCGGCCCCGGCCGGGAGAGGCCTGGGCCCGCGTCGGTGGGCGGTGTGCTCCCGGGCCGACGGCGATGACGCCGACCGCTTGTCGACATGGGGACGAATGCCATTCCGGAAGTGCGAGAAAATAGTTCTCAAGGAATCACCCCATCGGGTCGATCCCATTGTCGGCGCAATTCGCAGAAAGGCGGATCGCGCACGACGGAGGGAGATGCCCGGTGCGGATCGGCAGCGGACAGGGACGGCGCACCGCGGCGCGGTGGGCCGCCCGGACCACCGGCGTCGTCGTGGCCACCGCGGTCGGGCTGGGCCTGGCCGCCGGCGTGGCGTCCGCGGCGCCGCGCACCCCGTCCGACGCCGAGATCCAGGCCGCCCGGCAGGCCGCCGAGGCCGCCGCCGCGCAGATCGGCCAGCTCGCCGCGCAGGTCGCGCAGGCGCAGGCGCAGGTCGACGCCGCGCACGCGGCCGCCAACATCGCGCTCGACGAGTTCCAGGCCACGCAGGCCGAGCACGAGGCGGCCCGGGCGCGGGCCGCGGCCGCCGACGACGCCGCGCGGCAGGCGCAGGGCGACCTCTCCGCCGCCCGCTCCGACGTCGCCGCCTTCGCCCGCGACAGCTACATGGCCGGCACCACCAACCCCGGGCTCACCAGCCTGCTCGACGCCGGCAGCCCGGCGCAGATGCTGGAGCGCGCCGCGCTGCTCGACGCGGCCGGCGACCACCGCTCCGACGTCCTCACCCGGGTGACCGCCGTCGAGCAGCAGGCCACCGAGGCCGCCGCCGTCGCGCAGACCGCGCTGGCCACCGCCGACGCCCTCCAGCAGGAGGCGGAAGCGCAGCTGGCGGAGGCGACCGCGCTCGAGGCCGGCGCCCGCGAGCAGGCCGCCGCCGTCGAGGCGCAGCAGGCCCAGCTGCAGCAGCAGCTCGACAGCGCGCAGCAGACCGTCTCCACCCTCGAGGGCCAGCGCACCGCGGCCGACCGGGCCGCCCGGGACGCGGCGGCCGCCGCCGCCGCGGCCGCGGCTGCCGCGGCGGCCGAGGAGGAGGCGCCCGCGCCGGCGCCCTCCGGCGGCGGCAGCACCGGTGGCAGCGCCGGCGGCTCGGGCAGCACCGGCGGCAGCAGCGGCGGAGGCGGCACCGCGTCCGGCGGGGGTGCCGGCGCGCCGTCGTCCTCCGCCGTGGAGACGGCGATCGCCGCGGCCTCGCGCTGGATCGGCACGCGCTACGCCTGGGGCGGCGGGTCGCTCAGCGGCCCGAGCATGGGCTGGGGCGTGGACGCCGGCGTCGTCGGCTTCGACTGCTCGGGCCTGACCCGGTACGCCTACCACCAGGCCGGCATCTCGATCGCCCGCAACAGCAGCGCCCAGTACAAGAGCCTGCCCAAGGTGTCGCGCAGCCAGCTGCAGCGCGGTGACCTCGTCTTCTGGGCCACCAACACGAGCAACCCGTCGACGATCTACCACGTCGCCATCTACCTGGGCGGCAACCAGATCCTGGAGGCCCCCGAGAGCGGCAAGACCGTGCGCATCACCTCGATGCGCTGGTCGGGCTTCATCGGCGGCGCGCGCCCCAGCGCCTGACCCGCCACCGGCCGACCGTGCCCGCGTCGTCGCCGGGCATGTGGCGCCGGACCGGCTCCGGCCCCATGCTGCGGTGGGGGTGGTCATGGGGGCGCACTCGCGGGGGCCGGCCCGTCGGCGCGGCGGCCTGCTGCTCGGCCTCCTGGTGACCGCCGCCCTGGTCGTGGCGGTGCGCGGCGACGCGCTCCACGAGGAGTGCAGCGGCGGCCCGTGCCGGGCCGGGGAGGCCGCCGACGTCGCCACCGTGCCCCTCGCGCCGCCGCCGACCGCCCCCGCGACCACGACCGCCCCCGCGACCACGACCGCTCCCGACGCCGGGCCCTCGCCGTACGCCGGGGTCGGGACGTGGCTGTCGCGCTACCGGTTCACCCGCGAGTTCGCCGGCGAGACCCCGCCGGTCGGCCCCGACGACGTCGACGCGATGGCCGACGCCGGCGTGCAGACCCTCTACCTGCAACCGGCCGCCGACGACCCCCGGTTCCCCGGGCTGCTGAGCACCGACCTGCTCGCCGAGTTCCTGCGGCGGGCGCACGCGCGGGACGTGCGGGTCGTCGCCTGGTACCTGCCGCGCTTCACCGACCCCGCCGGCGACCTGCGGCGGCTGCGCGAGATCGCCGGGTTCCGCGTGGACGGGCGGGGCTTCGACGCGGTCGCGGTCGACATCGAGTTCACCGAGGGCACCGACGTCGCCGCCCGCAACGCCGCGCTCGTCGAGCTGTCCCGGCAGCTGCGCGCCGCGCTCCCGGACGTCGAGCTGGGGGCGGTCGTGCTGCCGCCGGTGGTCACCGACGTGCTCAACACCGCCTACTGGCCGCAGTTCCCGTGGGCCGAGCTGCGCGACCTCTACGACGTGTGGCTGCCCATGGCGTACTGGTCGAACCGGTCGGAGGAGGGCTTCACCGACCCCCACCGGTACGTCACCGAGAACATCGCGCGGGTGCGCCAGCACCTCGGTGACCCGTGCGCGGTGGTCTCGGTGATCGGCGGCTACGACGTCGAGGAGACCGCCGAGGACTACGCCGCGATGGCGCGGGCCGCGGCCGAGCAGGGCGCGGTCGGCGTCTCGATCTACGACTGGCCGACGACGCCGCCCTCGGCGTGGCCCGCGGTCACCGGGTACGCCGCCGCCGGCTGCTGACCGCGGCGCCGCGGTCAGCGCTCGTCGAGCACCTCGCGCAGCCGCGCCGCGAACGCCTCCGGCTGCCCCTGCTGGCCGAACTCCCCGCCGAGGAAGCCGCCGTGGCCGCCGGGGAACACCACCGCCTCCTGGCCCAGCGCCTCGGCCAGCGCCACGGACGTGCGGCCGGTGAGCAGCCCGTCGGACTCGGCGCCGACCGCGATCACGATCCGCGTCGGTGCCGCCCGCAGCGCCGCGACGTCGGGGCGGTAGGCGGTGATCGCGTTGGAGACCCCCGACAGCAGCGGGTCCTGGCGCGAGCCGTCGTCGTCGGCCGGCAGGCCGAACGCGGCCGGGTCCGGGGTGGGGGAGGCGGCGTGGTCCTCGGTGAGCTCGCCCCGCCACGAGGTCAGGGCGATGAACGCGGCCATGCCGGTGCCCCAGCCCTTCTCGTGGTAGGCCGCCTGCACGTCGCGCTCGGCGGCGAACGCCCGGTCGGCGTCGGGGAGCAGGGCCAGCAGGGGCGGCTCGTGCGCGACGAGCGTGCGCACGTCGCCGGGGTGGGCGGTCACCAGGGCGAGCGCGCTCACCGCGCCGCCGCTGCTGGCGAACATCTCCACCGGCCCGGCGCCCAGCGCCTCGAGGATGCGGTGGACGTCGTCGGCGTTCTGCTCGGGCGTGTGCTCGGGGCGGCCGTCGTGCCGCGTGCTGCGGCCCAGGCCGCGCGGGTCGTAGGTGACCACGGTGCGGTCGGGGAAGCACGCGGCCAGGCTGCCGAACCCGGAGGCGTCCATGGGCGCGGCGATCAGCACCAGCGGCGGGCGCCCGTCCGCCGTCGGCAGGGGACCGCGGACGTCGTAGGCCAGGGTGGCCGCGGGGGTCTCGAGGGTGCGCGTCATGACCGGTCAGACCGCCCGGGCGCTCCCGGCTCATCGTTCAAGCGCTCCGCAACCGGCGTCCAAGCGGGACCGCGCAGGGTACGGGTCGTGAGCTCCTCCTCCCGACGGCGCGCGCTGGCCGTCCTCGCCGCGCCGGCGCTGCTCGCGGCCTGCGCCGGCCCCGGCGCGGCCGCCGCCGACGGCGTCGACGTCTCCTTCGACCGGTTCTCCTGGGCCGACGGCGTGGCCGTGGCACCCGACGGGACCGCCGGTGTGCTGCTGCAGGGCCGGTACGACTCCGGCCTGGTGCAGGTGCGCGACGGCGAGGTGGCGCAGGAGACGTTCGTCGACGACACGGCCCACGCCGTGCTGGCGCACCCGGACGGGTCGTTCCTGCTGGTCGCCGAGAACGACAGCCACGCCGACCTGCTGGTCGTCGTCGTGCCGCCGGCCGGCGCCGCCGACGAGGACGACCCCTACGAGACCCGGCCGGTCACCCCGGACCCGGCGCTGGAGGACGAGCACCCGGTGACCGCGGCCCTCTCGCCCGACGGCGACACCCTCTACGTGGCCTACACGGCCGGCGACCTCGACCTGGGCTCGCGGGCGGAGGTGCTCGCCGTCGACGTCGCCACGGGGCAGGTGCTCGCCTCGCGCGTCCTCGGCACGGGGAGCGCCCACCCGACGGGGGTCGTCGTGGCCGACGACGGCGCGACGGTCACCGTCGTCGTCGGGACGGCGGACCTGACCACGCAGGTGTGGCGGCTCGGCCCGAAGCTCGGCGACGCCGGCGCCCCGACCGTCGAGGTCGACGGCCACCCGGTGACGCCGCCCGCCGTCGGACCGGACGGCGAGCTGTACCTGCTGGCCGACCCGGGGGCCGAGGGCGGACCGGTGCTGGTCCGGCTCGCGGCCGGCGCGTCGACGCCGGTGCGGATCGCCGAGCTGCCCGGCGGGCCGTACGACGACGCCTTCGCCCTGGCCGTCGACGGCGACGGCGCGCACGTGCTGGTCGCCGCCCGCACCGGCGCCGACCGGACGCCGACGTACACGCTGGTCGACGTCGCCCGCGGCGAGACGTCCGAGCCCGTCGGGCTCGGCGGGCGCGGCGCCGCGCTGGCGGCCGCGCCCGCCGGCGACCGGCTGCTCGTCGCCGGCGTCGCCGAAGACGACGGGGGCGAGCGGCGAGCCGTGCTCTGGAGCGTCCCGTGAAGGCGCTCGTGCTGGTCGCCGCCCTGGTCCTCGCCGCGGCCTGCACCCCCGGCGGCGCCTACGGAGCCCCCGGTGAGCTGCGCGAGATCGACGTCAGCGTCCCCGAGCAGCCGTGGGGCGGTTCCCCGCTCAGCTACGCCGACGACGTCGCCGTGGCCGGCGACGGCACGTGGGTCGTCTTCTCCGGCGGCTACCACGACACGGCGGTCACGCGGGTGCGCGACGGGGAGGTGGTCGCGCAGGGCCACCTGACCGGCGACGGCCTGGCCGCGGTGGTGCGCGACGACGGCTCGGTCGCGCTGCTCACCAAGGACACCGACGGCACCGCGCTGCACGTCGGGGTCGTGCCGCCGGGCGGCGACCCGGACGAGGTGGAGCCGCTCACGACGCGGCCGGTCGACCCGCCGCTGCTGCTGGAGGACGAGTACGCCGACGTCCCCGCCGTCCTGGCCCCGGACGGGCAGGACGTCGTCGCGCTGGTCGACCCGGCCGACGGCGGGCCGGCGTTCGTGCGCCTGGACCCCGCGACCGGCGCGGTGGAGGCCCGGTTCGAGCTGGACGCCCCGCCGGCCGCCTGGGTGCTCGGCGCGGACGGCGGCGAGCTGGTGCTCTTCCTGGCCGACGGCGGGCGGACGCGGGTGGTGCGGCTGCCGGCCGACCTCTCCGGGCAGCCGGGGGAGCCCGTCGTCCTGCCCGGGGACACCCGGATGGCCGCGGTGGCACCGGACGGGGTGCTGTACGTGCTGCTCGCCGGCGGCGGCGGCCTCGAGCTGCGCGCGCTGCAGCCGGGCGCGGCGGAGGCGGTGCGGCTCGCGCGGGTGCCCGACGACGACGCGGCCGTCCCGCAGGGCGAGTACCGCGACCTGGCGGTCGACCCGGCGGCCGGGGTGGCGTTCCTCGTCGGCTCCGGCGGCGAGGACACCGACCGCCCGGAGCCGTTCCTGCTCGCGGTCGACCTGGACGGCGGGGAGGTCGGCGAGCCGCAGATCCTGGCCGGGGACGGCGGGGTGGCCGCCGCGACGGTGGTCGACGGCGCGCTGCTGCTGGCCGGCACCGTGGCCGAGCCCTACGAGGACGGCTACCGCGCGGTGCTGTGGACCTACGCCTACGCCTGACGCGGCACGGCGCCGGCCTGCCAGGCGATCGCCACCAGCTGGGCGCGGTCGCGGGCGGCGAGCTTGGTGAGCAGCCGGCCGACGTGGGTGCGGGCGGTGGCCGGGCTCATGTGCAGCGCGCGGCCCACCTCCTCGTTGGACAGCCCCCGGGCGACGGCGGCGAGCACCTCGCGCTCGCGCTCGGTGAGCTGCCCGAGCAGCCTGCCGTCCGCCGGGGGCGGGGCCTGCAGCGCGGCGGTGAGCACGCTGCGGGTGACCGCCGGGTCGAGCACCGCCTCGCCGGCGGCCGCGGCGCGCACCGCGCGGCGCAGCGCGTCCGGCTCGGTGTCCTTGAGCAGGAAGCCGCAGGCCCCGGCGCGCAGCGCGCCGAAGACGAGCTCGTCGTCGTCGAAGGTGGTCAGCGCCAGCACGGCGGTGCCCTCGAGGGCGGGGTCGGCGACGATCCGCCGGGTCGCCTCGATGCCGTCCACGACCGGCATCCGCAGGTCCATGAGGACGACGTCCACGGGCGCCGACCGCAGCCGGTCGAGGGCGGCCCGCCCGTCGCCGGCCTCCCCGGCGACCTCGAGCCCGTCGCCGCGCTCGAGCACCGCGCGGACGCCGGCGCGCACCAGCGGCTGGTCGTCGACGACGAGGACGCGGATCACGCCGGGGTCCGCACCCGGTCGGCGGCCACCGGCAGCACGGCGCTCACCGCGAAGCCGCCGCCGGGCCGGTCGCCGGCACGCAGCCGGCCGCCGAGCAGCGCCACCCGCTCGCGCATGCCGAGCAGGCCGTGGCCGGCCGCGGTGCCGGCGGCGCCGCGGCCGTCGTCCTCCACCCGGACGGTCAGGTCGTGCTCCCCGTGCGCCACGGTGACCGTGGCCGAGCCGGCGTGCGCGTGCCGCAGGACGTTGGTCAGCGCCTCCTGCACCACCCGGTGCGCGGTGGCCTCGACCGCCGCCGGCAGCGGCCGCGGGTCGCCCTCGACCGCCAGCCGCACGTCCAGGCCGGTGGCCGCGGTGGCCGCCACCAGCTCCGGGACGTCGGCCAGCCCGGCGACCCGCCGGTCGGCCGCGGCGTCGGGGGTGCGCAGCAGGCCGACGGTGCCGCGCAGGTCGGCCAGCACGTCGCGGCTGACGTCGCGGATGGTCGCCAGCGCCCGCCGGGCGGCGGCGGGGTCGTCGTCGAGGGCCTCGGTGGCGACCGCGGCGTGCAGGGTGACCACGGCGACGGCGTGCCCGAGGGAGTCGTGCACGTCGCGGGCGATGCGCATCCGCTCCTCGGCGACGCGCTCCTCGGCCTCCTGCCGCAGCCGCTCGGCGGTCTCGGCCCGCAGCCGGCGGCGGGTGTGCAGCGCGTCGCCGAGGGCGAGGACGGCGGCCAGCAGCGCCCCGGAGAGGACTAGGTCGTAGCCGAGCACCATGCCGGCGTCGTCGCCGGGGGAGGGCTCGACCAGCCGGTACCAGGTGGAGAGGAACAGCAGCCCGCCGCCGACCGCGGCGCCGGTGCGCCACCGGCCGGCCTCGGCGACCGAGTACAGCGCCGGGGCCAGCGGCACGACCAGGCCGATGGCGGAGTAGCCGAGGAGGTAGTAGGTCCAGACGAGGGCCCAGGTGAGCGCCAGCGCGAGCACCGGCCGGTGCCGCAGGAACAGCATCGGCAGGGCGAGCGTGGCCAGCAGCAGCCAGGCCCACACGTCGTCGGGGCGGGCCTCCGCCTCCAGGTGGGCGGCCAGCGCCGCCCACGACGGCAGCACCGCGGCGGCGGCGAGGGCGACGTCGACGCGTCCGGGGCGCCAGCTCATGCGGCGAGGCTAGGGCGTCGGGGCGCGCCGCGGCGTCCGCGCACGGGCGTATCTGCCCGCCGCGCGCTACGTCGAGGTGCGTACCGCGGTCGGGTCCGCGGGCGGACGACGGCGGCGCGGCCGGTTCCTAGCGTCCGGGGGCGTCGTCGCCCCTCGCCCGTCAGGAGCTCCCCGTGCTCGCGTCCCTCGCCCGCTTCTGCGTGCGGTCCCGGTGGAAGGTCACCGGGGCCTGGCTGCTCGCCGTCGTCGTCCTGTCGGTGCTGTCCGGCGCGGTCGCCGGGCCGACCAGCGACGACTTCGCGCTGCCCGGCTCGGAGAGCCAGCGCGCCGCCGACCTGCTCGCCGACGCGGGGTTCGCGGCCCGCTCGGGCACGCAGGCGCAGGTGGTGCTGCACGACCCGGAGGGCGTGGACACCCCGGCGGTGCGGGCGGCCGCCGGCGACCTCGCCGCCGCGATCGAGGCCGAGGTGCCCGGCGCGGAGGTGACGAGCCCCTTCGAGCCCGGCGGGGAGCGGCAGGTGGCGCCCGGCGGCGAGACCGCCTACCTGCAGGTCGACCTGCCGCAGCGCGATCCGGCCGAGCTGACCGGGGCGGCCGACGCGCTCGACGCGCTGCGCGCCGACGTCGACGTGCCGGGCCTGCAGGTGGAGGTCGGGCTGGCGCTCGACGAGGACGAGGCCGGCGGCCCGCCGGCCGAGGTGATCGGCGTGCTGGCCGCCGCGGTGATCCTGCTGGTGGCGTTCGGCTCGTTCCTCGCGATGCTGCTGCCGCTGGTCGTGGGCGTGCTCGGCGCCGCGTGCGGCATCGCGGTGATCGGGTTGGCCGCGCACGGGATCGACGTGCCCGGCTTCGCCGGCGCCGCGGCCGGGATGATCGCGATCGGCGTCGGCATCGACTACTCGCTGCTGGTGGTGACCCGCTTCCGCGAGGCGCTGCGCACGGGCGTGCCGGTGGCCGACGCCGTCGCGCTGGCGCAGCACACGGCCGGCCGGTCGGTGCTCTTCGCCGGGACGACGGTGGTGATCGCCTCGCTCGGCCTGGTGCTCATGGGCATGGAGCTGATCACCGGGGTGGCGCTCGGCATCGCGGCGTCGGTGCTGGTGACCATGCTGGGCGCGGTCACCCTGCTGCCGGCGCTGCTCGGGCTGGTCGGCGGGCGGATCGACCGCGTGCGCGGCGGCCGGCGGCGGCTGGGCCGCGCCGGTGACGGCTCGGGCCGGACGGCGGAGCGCTGGGCGCGCGTGGTGCAGCGCCGGCCGGTGCTCGGCGTCGCCGGTGCGCTGGCGGCGCTCGTCGTCCTGGCGCTGCCGGTGCTCGACCTGCGGCTCGGCTTCAGCGACGCCGGCACGCTGCCGGAGGACAGCACCGCCCGGCGCGCGTACGACCTGCTCGCCGAGGGCTTCGGGCCGGGGGTGAACGGCCCGTTCGTGGTGGCGGTCGCCGGCTCCGACGCCGGCGCGGCCGCCGCCGACCTCGCCGGCGACCTCGCCGACGACCCGGGCGTGGCCGCGGTGAGCCCCCCGGTGCTCTCGGCCGACGGCGCCACGGCCGTGCTGCAGGTCGTGCCGACGTCGGCGCCGCGCGACGAGGCGACCACCGACCTGGTGCACCGGCTGCGCGAGGACGTGGTGCCGGCGGCCGTGGACGGCGACGTGGAGGTGGCGATCGGCGGCGCGCAGCCGGCGGCGGTCGACTTCGCCGACTACACCGCCGAGCGGTTGCCGCTGTTCCTCGCCGTCGTCCTGGGCCTGTCGTTCGTGCTGCTCACCGTCGTCTTCCGCGGGCTGCTGGTGGCCCTCAAGGCGGTGGTGGTGAACCTGCTGTCGATCGGGGCGGCCTTCGGGGTGCTGGTGGCGGTGTTCCAGTGGGGCTGGGCGGCCGACGCCCTCGGCGTCGAGGGCGTGGCGCCGATCGAGGCGTGGGTGCCGATGATGCTGGTCGCCATCGTGTTCGGGCTGTCCATGGACTACGAGGTCTTCCTGCTCTCCCGGATCCGCGAGGAGTACGACCGCACCGGCGACGACGCCGCGGCGGTGGCCACCGGCCTGGCCCGGACGGCGCGGGTGATCACCGCGGCGGCGGCGATCATGATCTGCGTCTTCGGCAGCTTCGTGCTCGGCTCGGCGCGGGAGCTGCAGCTGTTCGGCTTCGGCCTGGCGGCGGCGGTGCTCGTCGACGCCACCCTGGTGCGGCTGGTGCTGGTGCCCGCGGCGATGGAGCTGCTGGGCCGGGCGAACTGGTGGCTGCCGCGGTGGCTGGACCGCGCGCTGCCGCACGTCACGGTGGAGGGCGCGCCGTCGCCGCGGCCGGAGCGGACCCCGGCGCCGGTGGGCTGAGCGGTCGCGCCGCGAGGAGCGACCCCGTGTCGCCCGGGCGGGGTCCGGGGCCATCCTGGCCCGATGGCGACGGACGACCCGACCATCTACGAGTGGGCCGGCGGCCGGCCCGCCTTCGAGCGCTGGCTCGGCCGCTTCTACGACCTGGTCGAGGCCGACGACCTGCTGGCGCCGGTGTTCGGCGGCCGCGTCAGCGAGCAGCACCGCCGCGACGTGGTCACGTGGTGGTGCGAGGTGATGGGCGGCCCGGCCGAGTACACCGCCGCGCTCGGGGGCTACGAGCACATGCTCGGCAAGCACCGCGGCCTGCACATCAGCGGCGAGCAGCGGCTGCGGTTCGTCACGCTGCTGTCCCGGGCCGCCGACGAGGTGGCGCTGCCCGACGACCCCGAGTTCCGCGCCGCGCTGATGGGTTACGCCGAGTGGGGGACCCGGCTGGCCGTGCACAACTCGGGCGACGCGACCGACGTCGTCGAGCACGCGCCGGTGCCGCGGTGGGGCTGGGGGGTCGCGCCGCCCTACCGCCCCTGAGCGCGGTGGGCTTTTCCCCACCCCGAAGAGGCTGGTCAGTGCCATGTCCCGGCGCCCGCGGCGTTCCTAGCGTCGTCCCCGGGCGGTGCCCCCCGCACCGCCCGCGGACGAGAGGAACGACGAGATGACGAACGCACGCGCAGCGCTGGAGCTCAGCGGCGTCACCAGGGTCTACGGCCGCCCGGGCACCGAGGTGCGGGCCCTCGACGGCGTCGACCTGAGGCTGGTGCCCGGCAGCTTCACCGCCGTCATGGGCCCTTCGGGCTCGGGCAAGTCGACGCTGCTCAACTGCGCGGCCGGGCTGGACCGCCCCACCGAGGGCACCGTCACCGTGCAGGGGCTGCCGCTGACCGCTCTCGACGAGGACCAGCTGACCCGCTTCCGCCGGGAGGAGCTGGGCTTCGTCTTCCAGGGCCTCAACCTGCTGCCCTACCTGACCGCGCAGCAGAACGTGGAGCTGCCGCTGCGCCTGGCCGGCCGGCGCCCCGACCGCACACGGGTGGCCCAGGCGCTCGCCGCGGTCGGGCTCGAGGACCACGAGCGGCGGCTGCCGGCCGAGCTCTCCGGCGGCCAGCAGCAGCGGGTCGCGATCGCCCGCGCGCTGATCACCCAGCCCGCCGTCCTCTTCGCCGACGAGCCCACCGGCGCGCTCGACAGCGCCGCCGCCCGCGAGGTGCTCGCGCTGCTGCGCGCCGCCGCCGACCTGCGCGGCCAGACGGTCGTCATGGTCACCCACGACCCGGTCGCCGCGGCCACCGCCGACGAGGTCGTCTTCCTCGCCGACGGCCGGATCGTCGGCACGATGGCCCAGCCGACCCCCGACGCCGTCGCCGGTCAGCTCGCCCACCTCGGCGAGCTCGCCGCCGTGGGCGGGACGGCGGTGGCCCGGTGACCGGCCTCGCGTGGCGCTCGCTGCTCTCCCGCCGGACGGCGTTCGTCGCCACCGCGCTGTCGGTGCTGCTCGGCACCGCGGTGCTGACCTCCTTTCTGACCCTGCTCGAGACCGGGCTGGCCGACGGCGTCAGCGCCGTCGACCGGGAGACGCTGGTGACCATCGCGTCGGTGGTCGGCGGCTGGGGCACGGTCATCGTGCTGTTCTCGGTGGCCTCGATGCTGGCGCTCACCGTGCGCCGGCGGGCCGAGGAGTTCGCGCTGATGCGCACGATCGGCACCACCCGCGGCCAGGTGCGCCGGATGGTGCTGGCCGAGTCGATGACGATCGCGGTCGCGTCCGCGGCGGTCGGCGTGCTGCCCGGCTGGCTGCTCGGCCGGGTGGTGCTCGACCTCCTGCAGGAGGGCGGCCTGGTGGCGGACGGCGTCGCGCACGCGCTCGGCTGGCTGACGCTCACCTCGGCGCTCGGGGCGGTGCTGCTCGCCTGCGCCCTCGCCGGGGTGCTCGCCGCGCGGTCGGCCACCCGCGGCTCGGCCCAGGACGCGCTCACGGGCAGCCGCACCCGCCGCGAGCGGCTGGGCGCGTGGCGGATCGTCGCCGGCAGCGTGTTCGTCTCCGCCGGGATCACCTTCACCGTCCTGACGCTCACCGTCACCGCGCGCAGCAGTGACCCGTTCGCCGCGATGCAGACGGCCGGGCCGGCGTCGATCTACTGGTCGGTCGGGCTGGCGCTGTTCGCCCCGCTGCTGCTCCGGGCGGTGGCCGCGGTGAGCGCGCCGCTGGTGCGGCTGGCCGTCCCCGACGTCCCCGGGTACCTGGCCGTCCAGCACGCCCGGCGGCGGGCGCACGACCTGGCCGGTGTCCTGGTGCCGCTGCTGGTCTTCGTCGGGCCGGCGACCGGGACGCTCTACCTGATGCAGATCGAGAACAGCACGACCGCCGACAGCCTCACCGGCGACACGGTCGGCCTGATCAACTACCTGGTCGTCGGGATGATCGCCGTCTTCGCCGCGATCATGGTGGTCAACGGCACGGTGGCGGCGGTGGCCGACCGGCGGCGCGAGTTCACCCAGCAGCGGCTGGCCGGGGTCACCCGCGCCGAGCTGGTCACCACGGCCGGCGCCGAGTCCGCCGTCCTGCTGGTGGCCGCGCTGGTCCTCGGCGGGCTGGCGTCGCTGGGCACGGTGATCCCGTACAGCGTGGCCAAGACCGACGGCTGGCTGCCCACCAGCCCGTGGCTGTTCCTCGGCGTCGCCGCGGTCGCCGTCGCCGTCGCCCTGGGGACGGCGGTGGCCGCCACCCGGCGGGCGGTCGCCGGGCCGGTGCTGCGCCCCTCGCCGGTGTGAGCCCGCAGGCCCAAGGCGTCCCACCGCCCGCCCGGCGGTGGGACGCTCTGGCCGTGGACGCCCCTGCCGCCGACGGGATCGCCTTCCCCGGTCTGCTGCCGGTGGACGGCGCCGCGTTCCGGCAGCGCCTGCGGCTGGCCGGGCTCGCGCTGCTCTCGCTGCTCGGGTCGATCGGCTCGCTGCTGCTCTTCCTCGTCACGACCGCCGCGATCGGAACGACGCCGGCGGTGGTCGGCGGCGTGCTGCTGCTCGGCCTGGTGCCGCTGCTCGCCGTCGTCACGCGGGTGCAGCGGCGGGTGACCGGCCGGGTGCTGGGCCACGAGCTGACCGCGCGGTACGCGCCGGCACCGCGGGACCCGGTGCGGCGGCTCGGCGCCTGGGCGCGCGACAGCACCCGCTGGCGCGACTACTCGTTCCTCGCCTACGACGGCACCGGCGGCCTGGCGATGTCGGCGGCCGTCGTGGGCCTCACCGTCCTGCCGTTCTGGTACCTGGCCGCGCCGTTCGTGCTCGGCGGCGGCTGGTGGTGGATGTGGCTGCTGGCGGGGCCGGCGGCCGGGCTGTGGTGGCTGCTCACGCCGCTCCTGGTGCGACCGCGGTTCCTGGCCGGCGCGCACGTGCTCGGCTGGTCGCCGGCCGCCGAGCTGGAGCGCGAGGTCGAGCGGGTGACCGCCTCCCGCGCGGCCACCGTCGACTCCGCCGCCGCCGAGCTGCGGCGCATCGAGCGCGACCTGCACGACGGCGTCCAGGCCCGGATCGCCTCGCTCGGCATGAACCTCGGGCTGGCCGAGGTGCTGCTGCGCCGCGACCCCGACGCCGCGGAGGAGCTGCTCGCCGAGGCGCGGCTGGGCGCCACCACGGCGCTGGAGGACCTGCGCAGCGTGGTGCGGGGGATGCACCCGCCGGTGCTCGCCGACCGCGGGCTGGCCGGCGCGGTGGAGGCGCTGGCGCTCGACGTCGCCGTCCCGGTGACGGTGTCGGCAGCGCTGCCCGGCCGGGCCCCGGCGCCGGTGGAGAGCGCGGTCTACTTCGCCGTCGCCGAGGCGCTGGCCAACGTGGTCAAGCACAGCGGCGCGACCCGCGCCTGGGTGCGGCTCTCGCACGACGGCGGCGTGCTGCGCGCGGTGGTCGGCGACGACGGCCGCGGGGGAGCCGACCCGGCCGCCGGCACCGGCCTGGCCGGGGTGGCCCGCCGGGTCGACGCCTTCGACGGCACGCTGACCGTGACCAGCCCGCCCGGTGGGCCGACGAGCGTGGAGGTGGAGGTGCCGTGCGCGCTGTCGTCGTCGAGGACAACGCCCTCCTCCGGGACGGCCTGACCCGCATCCTCGAGGCGCA
This sequence comes from Geodermatophilus sp. SYSU D00815, assembly GCF_054050035.1. NCBI lineage: Bacteria > Bacillati > Actinomycetota > Actinomycetes > Geodermatophilales > Geodermatophilaceae > Geodermatophilus > Geodermatophilus sp. SYSU D00815. The sequence continues at coordinate 37,466 of NZ_JBJGYO010000006.1, forward strand.
CGACCTCGAGGTGGTCGCGCTGCCCGACGCGCTCGGGCTGGCCGAGCGGCTGGACGGGGCCGACGTCGCGATCCTCGACGTGCGGCTGCCGCCCACGCACACCACCGAGGGGCTGGTGGCGGCGGTGGAGCTGCGCAGGGCGCGGCCGGCGTTCCCGGTGCTGGTGCTCAGCCAGTGGGTCGAGCAGCTCTACGCCCGCGAGCTGATGGCGTCGGGCGAGGGGGCGGTGGGCTACCTGCTCAAGGACCGGGTGAGCGACGTCCGCTCGTTCGTCGCTGCCGTGCACGCGGTGGCCGGCGGCGGCACGGTGCTCGACCCGCAGGTGGTGTCGGCGGTGCTCGCCGCGGCCGACCGGCGCCGGGCCACCGACGCGCTGACCCCGCGGGAGCGGGAGGTGCTGGAGCTGATGGCGCAGGGCCGGTCGAACGCCGGCATCGCCGCGGCCCTGGTGGTCACCGAGAAGGCCGTGGGCAAGCACATCAACAACATCTTCGCCAAGCTCGGCCTGGAGATGGCCGGCGACGACAACCGCCGCGTCCTCGCCGTCCTGCGCTGGCTGCAGGACCGCGGCTGAGGGCCGCCGGCGGCGGCGAGCGTGCCCGCGGGTGTCGACTCGAGGTGGCATCGCGCCGGCCGGAGACCACCGCCGTCCGACACGGGGTGGGGTCACGGCCGCTCCGCTGACCTGGGATTTCGCGGCCGGGTCCGTTAGCCTGACTCATCGTGCGCGCTCTCCCGGACACCCCCGGCACGGGCTTCCTGCGGCACATCCGGGCGCGCGACCCGCAGTCGGCCGCCCGCAGCGCGGCCCAGATCCTCGTGCTGGCCACCGTGGCGATCGCGGCGTGGACGCTGCTCGAGCACTCGGTGCAGACCCCGCTCGCCCGGGCGGTCTCCTGGGCGGTGGTCGCCGTCCTCGCGCTGACCGCGGTCGTCCACCGGGTGGTGCCGCCCGAGCGGCTGGACCGCGCGGCGGCGGGCGCGCTGATGTCGGTGGGCGGCGTCCTGCTCGGGTGCTGCCTGGGCCTGCTCACCCACGACACCTCGGCGGCGGCGCAGTCCTTCCTCGCCCTGCCGGTGATCTGGGCGGCGTCGCACCTCAAACCCGCGGGCGCCGTCCTGGTCACCGCCACCACGCTGGTGGCCGACGCCGGGACGCTCCTGCTCCTGCTCCCCGTGGGGGCGGCGCTGGAGAACCTCGTCTTCTTCGGCGGCGTGCTCATCCTGCTCGCCACCGTGCTCGTCCGGGCCGGGGCGCGGCAGGAGCGGCTGGTCGCCGCGCTGGAGTCGCAGGCGCGGGTCGACTCGCTGACCGGCCTGGTGAACCGCCGGGTCTTCGAGGACGCCCTGCACACCAGCGCCCGCCGGCGGGGTTCCGGGACGGCGCTGCTGCTCATCGACGTCGACTCGTTCAAGACGATCAACGACCGGCACGGCCACCCGGCCGGCGACGAGGTGCTCGTCCACCTGGCCCGCGTGCTGCGCGAGCAGGTGCGCGCCGACGACGCCGTCCTCTCCCGCCTGGGCGGCGACGAGCTGGCCGTGCTGCTGCCCGGGTGCTCCGCCGAGGCCGCGGAGCGCCGGGCCGAGGCGCTGCTCGCGGCGGTCCGCGCGGCCCCCGTGGCGCTGCCCGACGGCACCCGGCTGCCGCTGTCGATCAGCCTCGGCGTGGCGCACCTGCCGCGGCACGTGGACAGCCTGCACACGCTCTACTCGGCCGCCGACGCCGCGCTCTACGACGCCAAGCGCGCCGGGCGCGGGTGCGTGGCGGTGGCCGCGGCGTGACCGCCGCGCCGCTCACGCCGCCGCGGGATCGAGCGTGGGACGCCGTCCCCACTGCACGGCGACGACGCCGACCAGCGCGACCACGGCACCGACCACCGGCGGGATGAACCACTCCGCCTCGTTGCTCCACCACGCGGCGACCGCGGCAGCCGCGTAGGCGGCGAGGTTGCGCCACTCGACGGCCGGGAGCGCCGACGTACCGGGCATGCCGTGCCGCCAGCGGGCCAGGAAGTCGCCGATGACCACCCCGCCGAGCGGCGGGATGAGGATGCCGAGCCACACCAGGTACTCGACGAGGTTGTCGTAGATGCCGGTGATCGCCAGCAGGGTGCCGATGACCACGCCGCCGACGACGAACGGCTTCTTGGAGCGCGAGTTGGCGATCTCCGCCCCGGCGACGCCGAAGTTGTAGGCGGTGTTGTCGTTGGTGGTCCACAGGTTGGCGACCAGGAAGACCAGCCCCCAGCCCACCAGGCCCAGCTGGTAGAGGACGAGCACGAAGTCGCCCTCGCCGAAGGCCAGCGCCCCGATCGCCCCGAAGCCGAGCATCAGCAGCTCGCCGACGAGGAAGGCCACGATGCAGGCCCAGAAGCCGGCCGACGGGGTGCGGGCGAAGCGGGTCCAGTTCGGCGCCTGGGTGCCGCCCGAGGCGAAGGTGCCGACGATGATCGTGACGGCGGCGGCCAGCGACATCGTCCCCGCCGGCTCGATCGCGGTCAGGCCGCTCCAGCCGCCCACCTCGTCGAGCGAGCGCCAGGTGACCCAGCCGGCGAGCACGAGCATCAGCGGCACCGACACCACCGACAGCGCGTACATGCCCTTGTAGCCGTAGTAGGCGGTGACGCCCATGACCGCGCCGCCGGCCACCATGAGCACGATCTCGGTGCCGCGGCCGGTCCAGTCGAACGCGCTCGCGGTGAGCCCGGCCAGGGTGGCGACGGTGACCCCGTACCAGCCCACCTGGGTGCCGCCCAGCAGCAGCGAGGCGAACTTCGCCCCGACGTGCCCGAGCGTGTAGCGGCACATCATCACGGTGGTCAGCCGGGTGCGGGCGCCGATGCCGCCGATGACGCCGACGTACACGCCGAGGACGGCGCTGCCGAGCAGCAGCACCCAGATCAGCGAGGTCACCTCGAAGGCGGCGCCGATCTGCGCGCCGGCCAGCATGGTGGGGGTGAAGAAGGTGAACCCCAGCAGGACGACGGCGACGGAGAACAGCGACCTGCTGGCGTGCCGCGGGACGGGCTCGATCGGGTAGTCGGGGTCGACCTCGGCAGCGGGGGACGGGGCCTCGGGGGTGGTCCTGCTGCTCATCGCTGCGCCTCCTCCTCGTCGTCGTCCTCGCCGATGTCCTCGTTCCAGAGGGCGGGGTGCGCGGCGATGAACTCCTCCATGAGCCCGATGCACTCCGGCTCGTCGAGGACGAGCACCTCGACCCCGTGCTCGGCCAGCCAGTCGTGCCCGCCGGAGAAGGTGCGGGCCTCGCCGACCACCAGCCGGGAGATGCCGAACTGGCGCACCAGGCCGCTGCAGTACCAGCACGGCGAGAGGGTGGTGACCATCGTGGTGCCGCGGTAGGTGCGCTGGCGGCCGGCGGCGCGGAAGGCGTCGGTCTCGCCGTGCACCGAGGGGTCGTCGTCCTGCACCCGGCGGTTGTGCCCGCGCCCGAGCACGGTGCCGTCGGGGCCGACGAGGGCGGCGCCGATCGGGATGCCGCCCTCGGCGCGGCCGGCGCGCGCCTCCTCCACGGCGACGGCCAGCCACCGCCGGGCGGTGGCCTCGTCGAGCGGTCCGGTCATCGGCTGTCCTCTCTGCGCGCTCGGCGGAACGGGTCGGCTCGACGGTGGCACGGATGGTCGCCGCCGCGCACGTGCAGGCGTCCTCGCCTCCGGCGGCACCCGGGCCGGGGTGCCGGTTCAGAGGGCTCGGACGACGTCGGTCAGGAACACCGTGATCGGGTGCTTCGGTCCGAGCACGCGCCGGCAGCGCGGCAGGATGTCCGCCCCGAGGGCGCGGGCCTGCTCCGTCTCGCCCAGCTGGGCCAGGACCAGGGGGAGGGCGGCGCCCGCCGACAGGGTGATGGCGTGGTCGGCGCCGAGCACCCGCCGGCACCGCTCCCAGACGTCCTGGCCCAGGGCGCGGGCCTGGTCCGCCTCGCCCCCCAGCAGCCGGGGGAGGATGAGGGCGGAGCCCGTCAGCAGGGTGACGGGGTGATCGGGACCGAGCACCCGCGAGCAGCGCTCCCAGCCGTCCTGCGCCAGGGCGCGGGCCCGCTCCACCTCCCCGAGCTGGACCAGTGCGAGCGGCAGGGGGGCGCCCGCCTGCAGGGTGATGCCGTGGTCGGCGCCGAGCACCCGCCGGCACCGCTCCAGGGTGTCCTGGCCCAGGGCGCAGGCCCGCTCCGCCTCGCCGTCGGCCAGCTGGGCCAGGGTCAGGGCGGCGGCTGTCAGCAGCGAGGTCGGGTGGTCGGGGCCGAGCACCCGGTGGCACCGCTGCAGGGCGTCCTCGCCGAGACCGCGGGCCCGCTCCACCTCACCCATCGTGATCCTGGCGACGCCCAGCAGGGCCGTCGCCAGGAGCGAGGTGGGGTGATCGGGGCCGAGCACCCGCCGGCACCGGTGCTCGGTCTCCTCGCCGAGGGCGTGCGCCTGCTCCACGTTCCCGAACGTGATCCGGGCGCCGGCGAGGTTCGTCGCGGTCAGCAGGGTGACCGGGTGCTCGGGCCCGAGCACCCGGTGGCAGCGTCGCAGCGTGTCCTCGCCCAGGGGGACGACGGCCGACTCCTGCTCGCCCAGCACGTACAGGGTGAGGACCAGGGTGCCCGCGGCGGTCAGCGTGTCCGGGTCGTCGGGGCCGAGGACCGATCGCCAGCGGTCCAGCAACTCCTCGCAGACCGCCCGGCAGGCGTGCGTGTCCCCTCGGGCGTGCAGGTAGCGGGCCGTGTCGAGGACCATCCGCCGGCCGGCGGGAGACCCGTCGGCCTGCCGGGCGACGGCGAGGACGTGGGCACCGAGCCGGGCGTAGGCGGTCCAGGTGCTCTGGTCCTCCGGGTCGCCCGGGAGGGCGGCGGCCAGGAGGGCGACCGCGTCGTGGATCCTCGCCCGCTGCCGGTCGTCCGGGAGCCGGTGCCGGACCACCGCCTGGACCAGCCGGTGCAGCTCGAAGCCGTCGGTGTGGCGGCGGGCGAGGGAGTAGCCGACCAGCGCGCCGACGGTGTCGGCCAGCGCGTCGGGATCGGCGGCGGCGCTGCGCAGCGGCTCGTCGACGACCTCGGGGTGCTCGCCGATCAAGGTCAGCGGGACGGGTTCGGGGGCGAGGAAGGAGGCCAGCTCCAGCAGCGCCACCGCGGCCGGGTCCTGGTCGCGCAGCCGCTCCAGGGACAGCGTCCAGGTGGTGTCGAGCCGCCCGTCGTAGCCGACCACCTCGCCCTTGCCGAGCAGGGTGGCGCGGCGGGTGCGGAAGCGGCGCAGGTAGTCCGCCGGCGGGAGGTCGGTCTGCTCCAGGTAGCCGGCCGCCTGGGCGGCGGCCAGCGGCAGGTCGCCCAGTTCCGCGGCGAGCTCGTCGGCCAGCTCGCCGTCCAGGCCCGGGAGCCGCGCCTGCAGCAGGCCGACCGTCTCGGCGCGGGTGAGCACGTCGACCTCCATCCGGCCGCCGAGGGCGCCCCAGCCGGGCGAGCGGGAGGTGATCAGCACGTGCCCGGCTCCGCCGGGCCGGTAGCCGGCGACGTCGGCCGGCCGCTCGACGTTGTCGAAGACCAGCAGCCACCGGTCCCGGTCGCGCAGCTCGTCGAGCAGCCGGTCGACGGTGTCGGGCACGGTCGGCCCGACCGGCAGGTCCAGCCGGGCGGCCAGCGCGGTGAGCTGGTCCGGGACCAGCACCGCCTGCTGCGCGTCGATCCACCACACCAGGTCGTAGTCGGCTGCGAACCGGTGGGCGTACTCGAGCGCCAGCTGGGTCTTCCCCACGCCGCCCAGCCCGTAGAGGGCCTGCACGACCAGCGTCGTCTCCCCGGTGCGCAGCCGCCGGCGCAGCTCGGCCAGCATGCCGTCCCGGCCGGTGAAGTGCGGGTTGCGGGCCGGCGCCTTCCACACCCGGCGGGGGACCGACGCGGGGGCCGCGTGGTCGTCCGCCGGTCCCGTCCGCAGCGGCGGGAACCGGGTCGGCAGGCCGGCGATGTCGAGCTGGTAGAGCGGGGCGGGCTGCGGGAAGTCCTTGAGCCGGTGCTCGCCGAGGCTGCGCAGGGCCAGCCCGGCCGGCAGCTCGTCGCCGACAAGGGCGGCGGCCGCCTGGGACAGCAGGACCTGGCCGCCGGACGCGGCCGCGGCGATCCGCGCGGCGTGGTGCACGGCCAGCCCGACGTAGCCGTGCGCGACGACGCCGGCCTCGCCGGTGTGCAGGCCCATGCGCAGCCGTACGCGCAGCCCGTCGGGCCACCGGTGGGCCGCCAGGGCACGCTGAGCGCGCGCCGCCGCGGCCACGGCCTGGCCGGTGGTCGGGAAGGCCACGAAGAAGGAGTCGCCCTGCGTGTCCACCTCGTGGCCGCCGTGCTCGGCGACGGCGGCCCGCAGCAGGCGCTGGTGGTCCGCCAGGACGGTCGCGTAGGCCTGCCGGTCCCGCCGCAGGAGCTGCGTGGACCCCGCGATGTCGGTGAACAGGAAGGTCACGGTGCCGGTGGGGAGACGGCCCCCGTCGGCCTGGTCGGTCGCGAGGTGGTCGGCCACGGTCCGCTCCCCCTGCTGATCCTCGGCCCGGAAGGTCAGCTCGTCCCCGCGAGGATAGGAACAGCGCCACCGGTGAGCCAGGACCCCGGGCCCGGCGATCGGCTGCCCGGGAGAGGTCGCCTGAACGGGTGGTCCTGCCGTGCGGTTGTCCACAGAACGTCACCGACCGCGCCCGCGGACCGCCCGGTTCTCTTACAGTCCCGCGCGTGCCGAGCGCCCTGGACGTCGTCGACGGGGAGGTCCGCGAGCTGATCCGCCGCCGCGGCCTCGACCCGTTCACAGACCCCGGCCCGGTGCGGGTACTGGTGCGCGACGTCGTCGCCGACTACTCCGAGCGGTCGCTGACCTCGGCGCTGCCGCCGATCGCCGACCCCGAGTCGGTCGTGCGCGACGTGCTCGACCGGGTGGCCGGGTTCGGGCCGCTGCAGCGCTACCTGGACGACCCGGAGGTCGAGGAGGTCTGGGTCAACGAGCCCGGGCGGGTCTTCGTCGCCCGCCGGGGCCGCAGCGAGCTGACGACGACGATCCTGGAGCCCGGGGAGCTGGCCGACCTGGTCGAGCGGATGCTGCGCACGAGCGGCCGGCGGATCGACATGTCGACGCCGTTCGTCGACGCGATGCTGCCCGACGGCTCGCGGCTGCACGTCGTGATCCCCGACATCACCCGCCTGCACATGGCGGTGAACATCCGCAAGTTCGTGCTGCAGGCGCACAGCCTCGACGAGCTCGTCGCGCTCGGCACGCTGACCGCCCACGCCGCCCGCTTCCTCGAGGCCGCGGTCGCCGCCGGGCTCAACGTCCTGGTCTCCGGGGGCACCCAGGCGGGCAAGACGACGCTCCTGAACTGCCTGTGCGCGGCGATCCCCGCCCGGGAGCGGGTGATCACCTGCGAGGAGGTCTTCGAGCTGCGGGTGCCGCTGCCCGACGTCGTCGCGATGCAGACGCGCCAACCGAACCTCGAGGGGGCCGGTGAGATCCCGCTGCGCCGGCTGGTCAAGGAAGCGCTGCGGATGCGGCCCTCCCGGATCGTCGTCGGCGAGGTGCGCCAGGAGGAGTGCCTCGACCTGCTCATCGCGCTCAACTCCGGCCTGCCGGGTTTAGGGTTTGGCCATGCAATCGGACCCGGGTCGAGCAGGCATCTACTGCCGAATCTCGATCACGAAGGAGAACCGGGACAAGGTCGGAGAGCAGGAGGCAGCCTGCCGTGCTCTCGCAAAGCGGCTGGGGTTGACGGTGGCCGAGGACGCGATCTACGCCGACGACGGCATCAGCGCGTCCACGTTCAAGGATCGGCCCGGCTGGAAGCAGCTCCTCAAGGACATTCGCGCCCGGAAGTTCGACGTGCTCCTGGCGGTCGAGGAGACGCGCTTCACGCGCCAGCCTCTGGAGAAGGAAGAGCTGCAGATCGCGTGCGCCGACAGCGGCGTCACCTGGCACACCCTTAGCGAAGGCGCGACCGACCCGAGGACCAGTGGCGGGCTCCTCATGTCCTCCATACGAGGCATCCTGGCTCGCCAAGAAGGTCAGCTCCGCTCTGAGCGGGTCCTCAGGGCGAACACGGCCAAGCGGGCAAGGGGTGAGCCCACGCTCGGGCCGCGCCCGTTCGGCTTCATGCCGGACCGGGTCACCCACCACCCGACTGAGGCGGCCGAGCTGCGCTGGGCCTACGAGCACATCATGGACGGCGGCACGCTGTACGCCATCGCCAAGAAGTGGAACACCGAGGGCGTCAAGACGGCCAGCAACTACCGGAAGCCGGGCAAGGCCAATGACACCTGGTCCTACGCCGCCGTGCGACAGCTCCTCCTGCGGCCCCGCAACGCAGGCATCTACATGCACCGCGGCGTCGAGCTTGACGTCCCTCCTCGCTGGGAGCCGATCGTCAGCCGTGACCTGTTCGACACAGTGGGCGCGCTCCTTCGCGACCCGGACAGGCGCAGGACCGACCGGCGTGAACCCACCTGGCTCCTGGCCGGCATCGCACTCTGCGGCGTCTGCGGCGCTCCGATGCGCTCAGCGCTCGGATCCAGCCGCGGGAAGCGTTGGCCGGTCTACCGCTGCGCGAAGAAGGGTGGGATCGCACCGGCCTCGGGGCGTCACGCGGCCATAAAGTGCGAGGAACTCGACCATCTCGCCCGTGAGGCGGTGGCCGACTTCTTCCTGTTCGCCCCGTCCGAGGAGAGGCACGTCTCCGACCCCGAAGTAGCTGAGGTGCGCCGGATCCGTGCTCTCCTCGCGCAGATCGGCCCGCAGATCGACGCCGCCATGCGGGAGGCCGTCCGGGGCAGCAGCGCGCGGCGGCAGGCAGCAGCCCGGCGACAGCTCGATGAGCTGGAGGCGGAGGAGGCCCAGCTACAGGCCAAGCTGGACGAGCACGTACAGGCGTCAGCGCGTGCCGCGATGCTGGCGGAGGCGACCAGCGCCCTCCTCCCTCGCGGAAAGCGCGCCGACTTTGCCGCGGTGGCGGAGCACAAGCGCGCGCTCATGTCGCGCTTCGATGGCCTGCCCCTCGCCCAACGCCGCACCCTGGTTCGGCAGCTCATCACGGTGACGGTGAACCCCGGGCGCGGGAGCGGGCGCGTCGACGTGGTCCATGTGCGTGCGCCGTGGCTGAGCGAGGGCGACGACGAGATGGCGGCGGTGTAGTCCGTGCCCAACGCAGCCTACGTCGGGGTGCTCCGGCGGCTGCGGGATCTCCAGCGGGGGGCAACTGGCCTCGGATCCGCGGGGCCGCTCCACCGGCGCTCAGGGGACCGTCGGTGGTGACGTTGATGGCCAGGGCGTCAAACCCGTACAAGGGAGATGAGCCACGAGAACCTGCCCGATCTACCCGAACCGGATCGTCGCTCCCAGCAGCGGCGGAAGGCGGCAGAGGTCGCCCGTGCGAACTTCACGAGGCACCGGCGCTGGATAGACGCGCACGGTGTAAGTCGCCCAGCCTCCGAGCACCCTCTCTACGACACCTGGAAGCACGCTCGCGCCCGGTGTCACCAGGCTCGCCACGAGCGGTACGCGGACTACGGCGGGCGCGGGATCCGGCTGTACTCCGAGTGGGTGGACGATCCGGTCGCCTTCTTCGAGTGGGTGCGGGTGAACCTGGGCCCGCGGCCGAGAGGGGCGAGCCTCGACCGCATCGACAACGATCGCGGCTACTTGCCCGGCAACCTCAAGTGGTCGACCGCCGCACAGCAGGCGAGCAACCGACGCAGCTGCAAGTCGGACATCGGTTCGGCCTGCGATGACTGCCCACAGCCGCTGCTCTGCGGTGACCGCCTCGCCTGTCCGCTCGACGCTTTGCCGTGGGACGCCGCTCGGGTAGCCCTCAATCGGCACCGCAGTATGTGGCCGGAAGGAACTTCGGGCAGGCGGGACGAGGACGATGGGGACGATTTGCGGTCACAGTGAACGCAACCGCCGTCCAGCTCACGAAGCGGTGAGCGGGCGCGGGCTCACCAGCTGCGGCGAGGGCCCGGCCACCCGAAGGCGGCCGGGCCCTCGCTGAGAGGTCAGCCGACCGGGTCCTCGTAGTTGAGGTGGTCGCCGGGACCGTGCTCTGCCGTGAAGCAGCGAGGCCGGGTGTTGTCCAGCCACGCGTACTGCCACTGGACCCGCGTGCGCGACTCCCGCGCCTTGAGACCGAGGTCGCCCTCCGCGATGTTGCGGACGAAGGCCTCGGCCTTGTCCCCGAGCACCTGCTGCAGCTCGACGCCGGTCATGTTCTTCCGGAGCCGCGGTCCCTCCGTCACGTCCAGCTCGACGCTGACGATCAGCTTGCGAGGAGTCGGGTCGCCCTTCGCGGTCTTGTCCTGCATGGTGTTCCTCTCCGGCCGGGTCCCTCCCGTGCCGCGTGGTGCGTACGCCATTCGAGGCTGACTTGCAACTCCCCGGCGTCCACGCGGGCTGAATGCGGCCTGCGACAGCCTCCCCTGGCGGTCAGCAATGCCCGTCGCGGGGGGAGTTGGGGCCGGCCGCGTACCAAGTGCTCCAGAGGCGCTGAGGAGAGTCGGCGCGACACGGGTCCGGGCTCGTCGTGGCCGTAGTACTGCATCGAGGGGCGTACGTGCGGCATACCGGATGACGGGCTGACCACCTCGGAGATTCAGAAGGCCTTCGGGCACACTGGCTCCCTGTGTCTCTGGGTGCCTCTACTTGCCGCTAGGAGATGCCGCGCACTTGGGTAGGGGCACGGTGCCTTCCGCCGGCTCACGAGGAGGAAACCAGCCTTCTTTGCTTTAGGGACGAGCGGCCCTCGACTGAGGCTAGGGTCACGGAGCCTCCACTTCCATGTAGTACTCATCCCAAGCGGCCGCCACCAGCTTGTCTAGCTCTCCGTCGGCATATCCCAATCGGCGGCCGATCCGGCGGACGATGCGAATACGGTCCCGGATGCGAGCCCGAAGGTCCTCCCACTCCTCGGCGGCGTCGTATGTCAGTTGACGAGCATCGTCAGTTTGCACGGCATCTCTCAGGTTTCTGTATTTCCTCCGGCCCACAGCGCATCGCGTGACATCCCGCGTCAGCAAGGTCTTCTGCTGGCTCATGTTAATCTCGTTGAGCCGTTCGGCATTCTCATTAGGGTCGAGCACTTCATAAACTCCAAATCCCAGCTCGCAATCCAGAACAAGCGGGCCGTCACCAATCTTCAGATCCCTGTACCGATCCTCGAATGTGTGTTCAAGGTAGGGCATCTCGTCGATAGCCTCTTGCTTCGTGAATTGCCGTCGGTCAAGAGCGAATGCCCACAACTCCATTAGCTGCTCGTTGACTGGCGGCGTGCCGCGGCGAGGGCGCGGAGGTGTCTGAGTCACGACGCGCTCGTCTCGTCAAGCAGCCCATGCAGTTGCACGTCCAGGTCGGAACCCATGACTTGCCGCCGAAGCGCGGTCGTCCACTGCTCCACACCACGCAGCGCCGCACTGAGGGAGTCACGGTCTTCCGCTCCGAGTCCGACGTCCTCGAGTGCGCTCACTGCAGCCCGCAGGCTTACCTTCGCGCGCCCGAGGTCAGCGAGGGCATCCCCGACTGCACTCGGCTGTGTCAGGTCGGGGTCCCGAAGACCCGGGCGCACGCCGGCGGTCCTTAGCTCCTCGTCGGCCACCCGTGTGCGGGCCTCGTCGAAGCGACGACGCGTCGCTTGGTGGGCGGCTAGGCCTCGCAGGATTTCCGGGCGCTCGGCCAGGTGGCGCGTCAGCACTTCGGTCAGCTCGCTGGCCGGCTTCTCGGACATAATGCGGTCGAGCGAACTGGGGTTGTACTTGCGTGCGTATCCGAGGTCCGCTCGTAGGTCGTTCACCCGCCACTTCCCTTCCCGCACCTTCGTCGCAAGCCATTCGCGGCCCCGGCCGGCCCGCGCAGCTTCCAGGTGGGCGGTGTAGGAGGCACCCTCGACCGCCTGGCCGTCAAATACTTGATAGACCAGGATGGCTTCCTTTAGCGAGGTCTCGCTTCGCTCCACGAGATTGGCCAGCTGGCCGAGTTGGCCGATGCGATCAGCCTCTAGTGCCGGCTTGCCCTGCAGTACTGCGATCTGCGTCTTCCCTCCTTCCAGGTTGAGGAACTCGTCAGCTAGTAGTCGCACTCTCGTGCCGTCGTGCGCCATTCCCGTCCTCCGTTCACAGCCCCCCAGCGGGGCTTGTGACGCGGTACTCGACCACGCTCGGCGGCCATTTGCAAGAGGTGGATCCGCGGCGATAGGCGAGTCGAACAGTGCGTGACGGAAGGGCTACGTTTCGGCGGAATACTTATGCATGGCGCTATTTCATTGATTAATGATTGTTGTGCGCGAGCCCGCCTTGAAGAAATTCATCGATCCATGCACCGTGATGCATAACCATGCAGGCGGCTGCCACGGTGTGAGCTATGGCTCAGCGCCCCTCGGTCGGCATGAGCACACGCTCCCCGTGAGCCGGTCGTCGCGTGCGGGCGGGACCAGTGGCACCCCGTCAGGTACGCCGGTTCCGTCTGCCCGGCAGTTAGCCTCCGCGAGTGCCACAGCCCGACGCGACCCGTGAAGACGTGCTAGCTGCGATCGAGGACTTCGATGCGCTCGGCCAGGAAGCTTTTCTAGCCAAGTACTCGGAGTACGGCTTCGGCCCCGCGCGTGACTACTTCGTCAGGCACGGCGGCCAGTTCTATGACTCCAAGGTGCTGCTCGCGGCAGCTCACGGGCACCGACATGGTGAGCCTCTCTCGGCTTCGGACTTCTCCGGTGGCGACGCGGCGGCGGCCAGGGTGCTGCGGGGGCTGGGGTTCGTAGTGACCGAGCCGAATCCGGACTGGACCGAGGATGAGATCGTGCTGGCCTGCGATCTTGTGGCGCGCAACGGCTGGAAGGAGCTGCGCGCAAGCCGGCCCGAGGTCGTCGAGCTGTCGGACCTGCTCCAGCGGTACTCCCGGCATCCCGTCGAACTGCGCGGTCCGCGGTTCCGCAATCCCAACGGGGTCGCCCGCAAGACCTCGGACATCTACACCCAGCACCCGGACACGACCGGCGCGCCAACGAAGGGCAACAAGCTCGACCGCGCTGTGCTTGAGCAGTTCCTGGCAGACCCGGCCGGCATGGCGCAGCGGGCCGCCGCCATCCGGGCCGCGATCGACGCGCCGGAGGTCGCCGCCCCGCTGCCCGACGTGGACCTCGGCGCTTCCGCTGACGAGGGCCGCGTCCTTGAGCGCATTCAGATCGTGCGGGAGCGCGATCCCAAGCTTCGCCAGCAGAAGATCGACGCCGTTCGGGCCGCCGGCGGCGAGGTGGCGTGCGAGGTCTGTGGCTTCGACTTCGAGCAGACCTACGGCGAGCGCGGCCGGCAGTACATCGAGGTTCATCACCGGACGCCCTTGCACGTCACCGGCAGAACCCGGACCAAGCTGCACGAGCTCGCGCTGCTGTGCAGCAACTGCCACCGAATCATCCATCGGTATCAGCCGTGGCTGACGGTTGATCAGCTCATTGGGCTAGTGAGGCCGTGACCTCGTACGGGGAATCCTTCACCTGAGCACGCGTCCTGCCTCACGTTCAGCGCTTCCGGTGCAGCCCTCAATCGGCACTGCAGTATGTGGCCGGAAGGTTCTGCTCCCGAGCCGGAGGACGACGGCGGCGCCCAGGACGGTGCCCAGCCGTGGCATTAGACGCGGCCCCCGACAGGCTCAACCGGCGGTCAGCAGCCCTGCCGCTGGGGGCAGCTGGGCCGACCGCGCACGAAGTGCTCCAGCGGCGTTCAGCGAATTTGGCACTACGCGGGGTCCGGGATAACTGTGGCCGTAGTTCCTGGTGCGGGCCTGAACAGCTCGTGGCCGGCGGGTGTGTGCATGGGAGAGCCCCCGCCCCGGATACCGGACACCTGCCAGGCAGGGACGGACTCGGACACGCCGTCCTACCCGTGGTCACGCACGCTCTCGATCACGGGTAGGGAGGGCCTGTCCGTGTCCGTTTCCTGACAGTCCAGAGAGCGCGCGAACCAGCGCGCACGAGGGGCTGGGTCCGGGGAGCGCGGGGCCGTATCACCCTGTGTGGACCTCCTGACGCTGGCTTATGGCCGGGTCACCCTTCCGCCGCCCCGCGGCGACCAGGGCGACTGGCTGCCGCTCTGCGCCACGCCGCACGGCACCTTGTACCGTCGCCGGCTCCTGGCCGCGGGCAGCTACACGGATCCGGTCACCGGCTCCCAGCTCGCGGTCGACGCCGACCTCCTCGACGCCCTCTGGGCCAACTTCGCCGCACGGGCGTCCGGCTACGTGCCCGTCCAGGCAGCGAACAACGAGGACCCGGACGACTGCATGGGCGAAGTCGTCGCCCTAGAGGCCACCGCCGGCGGGCTGGACGCTCTGGTCGACCTCCGGTGCGCTCCCCCGGGTCAGCGGCTCCCGGCCGGCGCCGTCACACCGACGGTTGCCCTGAACTACATACCCGACACGGGCCGCCCGGCCGGCCCCACGCTCCTCTCCGTCGTGCTGCTCGGTCGGGGGCTACAGCTCTCGGCTCGACGAGCACCCGGACCACCGCTTCCAGGGGTCCGGACCTGCTGTGGCCGATGTGTACCTCGTCGGGCCCGCTGCAGGGGTGGCCGCCGTCCGTCCGCTGAGCAGCTCCCGGACGGCGGCCAGCGGGCCCGGCACCCAAGCCGCCCCGGCGGTCCTCCTGCCGCCGGGGCTCCAACCACGAGGAGACGCCGTGAGCGACCTGTCCAGCCGCCAGCCCCTCCGCTTCAAGCTGGGCGAGCGCGGCAAGGTGGCCGAGCTCGGCACAGTCCGGGCACGGCATGAGGTCGACCGCCTGACCGGCCTCGCCGCCGAGATGGGCTACGTCCGCGCCCCGGGTCAGCCGGCCCGGCGCGGCGCTCCCCTGAGCACCGAGCGGGAGATCGACCGCTACGGCGAGTTGGCCGGCGAGCTGGGCCTGTCCGGTACCCGGTCCAACGACCGCAGCTTCCCGTCCCTCGGACGCTGAACCGTGTCTCGTCCCTGCGCATGGTGCGCCCGACACGACCGAGAGCAGCTGGAGGTCCGGGTCCTCCAGGGCGAGTCCATTCAGTCGGTGTCGGTCAGCGCTGGGCTGCCACACTGGCCAAGCGCAGGCCACCGGCACTTCCGCAACCACGTCAGCCCCGAGAAGCGCCGGATAGCCCGAGCCCACGTCGCGGACTTCGCCGTGCGGCTGGTGGCGCTGGCCGACGCCGCCGCTGAGCAGCGGGAGCGCGGAGAGGCCCGGGGCGACTCGCGCACGGTCCTGGCGGCTCTCCGGGCTGAGCGCGAGGTGATCGGCGAGCTGACCTCCGTCCTCGGCGTGACCCATGAGGAGATCGTCGAGCAGCTCCAGGAGGCGCGGGCCCTCATCCTCGCCGTCGTCAAGGTGGCCCGAGAGGCCCCCGCGCTGGCCGGGCTGCTGGCCCTTGAGCTGGACCGCTTGGGCCACGACGAGTTGGCCGACAGCCTCCGGACGCTGCTCGACCAGCGCCCTCTGCAGCATCCCGTCCCCACCATCACCAGGGAGATCGCCCAGTGACCACCACCGAGCCGACCGACCACCCCCTCATCCACTTCGTGTCGGCCATGTCCGTCCCCACCAGCCTGAGCACCCTCGGCGTGGGCCGGGTGTTCCGCTACGGCGACGAGTTGACCGTGACCCCCGAGGTCCGCGAGGCCAACCGGGACCGGAACGGCGTCTGCTGGCTGGACTGGCTGGACACGAGCGCCGACGCCTACACCCGCAACGGTCAGGAGGTCTGCCGCCGCGGCCCCTGGCCGGAGGGTCAGCTCCGCATGGAGCCGGGCAGCCCTGCGTGGGAGGACGCCCGCCGTCGGGCTATCGCCGAGGCGCTGGCCGTGGTCGACCCCGAGGAGCGCCGCGAGGCTCGCCGCCGGGTCGACGTGGAGTTCGGCCCCTCGGGTTCAACCTCGCGCACCCTCCAGGAGATCAAGCACCGTGACGGCGAGGCCCGCCAGTGACCAACGTGGACGACCTGCCGGGCAGCCGCAGTCAGCGCTGGCGCAGCCACTCCTTCATGAACGCGGTCGCGCTGCTGCTTCGCGACTGGGGCCTGCACGACGCGCGGCCGGCGCGGAAGGACGAGGCCGGCGACCTGGCTGGGGTGCCCGGCTTCACGATGACCGCCCGAAACGTCGCCAACATCGAGCTGAGCACGTCGTTGGACGCTGTCGTGGCCGAGGCCAAGGCCGCTCCCGGGGACCCAATGGCGGCGGCGATCATCGCTCGCCGTGGTCGGGAGGTGTCCGATGCCTACGCGGTGCTGCGGCTGTCCGACCTGGCTGACCTCATGGCCCAGGCCATCGGCACTGACGGCGCGCCCCTGTCCGCCCGCGTCCGCCCGCGTCCCGTCGAGCCGTGACCAGGCCCGCGCTGGGTCCGCGGGCCGCCAATCCCGTCCAATCACCTATGAAGGCTCGGGCGGGCAGGTCACCGGGATGGGTGGTCCGCGGGCTCAGCGGGGGTCTGGACAACGGCGAGGTGGATTACTGGTCGGAATGGCCGGCGCAGCGTCGGAAGCAGGTGCTAGCCCTGGTCGCGCAACTGTACCCCGACCACTCCGAGCAGTGGCACAGAATGTGGCTCGACCGCGCCCTCTACGCCAAGCTGCACGACGGCCGCGAGCCATTCTGCCCACCGCCTGAGCCATTCGACCGAAACCGCCATTCGGCAACCTCCAAGCGTAAAATGCCAAGGTGAGCAGACAGAATGGCTGGCGGTCGGAGAAGAAGCGCCGCCCGAGAGAAGCGGTCGCACCCTTCGTCGCGCGAATCCTCACCGAGCTGGCTGACGGCAACCCGGGCCTAGAGGTGCACGTGGGCGGCAGTTGGCGTCGTGGCGCGGAAATGATCGGCGATATCGACATTCTGGTGATCACAGAAGCCGGCACGCTAGCTCCCGACCTTCTTGATCCGGGTGTCATCCTCCCCGAATCCGTGACCTGGCAGCGGCGCGGCGCCCGCGTGGCCAACGGCGACATCGCGATCGCAGACGGACCGCTGCACGTCGACGTCTGGTCTGCGAAGCCCGAGTCGCGCGGCGCCATGCTGGCCTTCTTCACAGGTCCAATGCAGCTCAACCTCAGGCAACGGGCGAGGGCCAAGGCCATGGGTCTAGCGCTGTCACAGAACGGGCTAACCGACCGCGAGACGGGTGAGCAGCTTGACGACGGAACCGAGGAGTCGATCTACCGCATCCTTCACTGGCCTTGGCTTACGCCCGAGGAGCGGCAGCGGTACGCCTAGCGGCCAAGGTCGGGTCTGACCGCTCCGTGCTCCTAGCATGGCGTCCGTGTCAGCTGACCTCTCCCTCTTCGGCGACGACCAACCGGATGAACCGGTCCAGCCAGTCCAGCCGGTTCACGCGGAGCCTCCGATTGCCGACTGGCAGGTGGATCTTCTTAGGAAGACCCTGACCGCTCACGGCCTGACGACCATGTCCGAGCGTCAGCGGGCTATCGAGACAGCTGCTGGCCGGCCCGTTGAGTCGTTGCGATCGCTGACTCGTGCGGAAGGGATGCGCGTCGTGGAGCGACTCGGTCCTCCGCCAGCGTCGCAACAGCCCTCGACGTCCTCATGGGACAACCGTGACGAGGACACCTGGATCGATCGGCTCTGAGGCCGGCACTAAGAGTGCCTGTCCGTTAGCTTGCTTTTGGACACCCGCCTCGACGCTGCTTGTGGTCGCGTTGTCCGGGCCGACCAGCCGTTCAGAAGTCCGTCCACAAAATGACGTCTCACATTTGACATCGTCCCCGAGTTTTGATGTCTGTCAGCATGAGAAACCAACTACTCGGTTACACGCGCGTATCGACGCGGAAGCAGACGACCGACCAGCAGGTTGACGCTCTCGTTGCTGCCGGCGTCGACCCGGCGCGCATCTACACCGACGTATTGTCCGGCGTGCGATCGGATCGTCCAGGACTGCGTGACTTGCTCGCCTACGCCCGCGAAGGGGACACCCTCGTGGTAGTGGCCATGGACCGGCTCGGCCGGTCGCTGTCCCACATGGTCCGCACTGTCGAGGAACTGCAGGACCGTGGGATCAACATCAAGAGCTTGCGCGAGGGGCTGGACTTCTCCACCGCGGCCGGACGGTTGCAGGCGGCCATCTTCGCGGCCTTGGCGGAGTACGAGCGAGAGTTGATCAAGGAGCGAGCCGCAGCGGCCCGTGAGGCGGCTCAGGCCAGAGGCCGGCAGGTGGGTCGGCCTCGGGCTCTCAGCCCCAGCCAGGCGGAAACCGCACGCAGGATGCGCGAAGGCGGCTTCGACGTCACCACCATCGCCAAGACCCTCGGCGTCAGCCGGGCAACTGTGTACCGGTACGCAGACGGGGCATACCCCCAAACCGCGTCGTTCCCGGCATTGTCGGCAGCCGCTGGGAGGATGAGCCTGTGAAGCCGCCGACGCCTGACCGGGTCGCCTCCGTTGACGCCTTCTGCCGTCTGCTGGCGGACCTGAGCGGCATCGACACGCCTCCCGATGAGGCTGTCCTCGCTGGCCTAGCGGCCTTGATCGCCGAGCTTGGGCCGTCTCGGGAGGGCTGGGACAAGAGCCGCGCCGCGTTCTACGGGCGGATGAACCAGAAGCTGGCTCTGAACTCGCCGACCCTCAAGACGATCTACGCCCGTGCCGCTCGCCGGGGTGTGACCTTCAACTACCCGCAGAAGCGTGCTCTGGAGTGGGCGGTCAACACGTCAGACGTTCAGCGCTTCTCCGTCCTCCTCGATAGCTACGGAGTCCCAGAAGGCTTGCGCACCGAGCTCGTCTCGAAGTGTGAGCCGATCAGGCAAGAGGAGACGAGGAACCACCTCGGGAACGAGATCGCGCACCCGACCAAACTCCGCAAGGCTCACGGTCGGTCGGTCGAGGAGGATGTCGCAAGCGCCGCCGCCGGGCCCCTGGTGTGGTCGCTGTGGGGTGAGAGTGAACTCTTTTCCTACTTCGGCCCTGCCGAGGCGAAGCAGTTCGCGGGGATGCCGTACCTGGAGATGCTGGCGTCGCTGAGCCCTGCCCTGTTTGAGCGGAACCGGTCGCTGGTAATCCGGTTTGTCGATGTCCCCGAAGAGCGGACGAGCTTCTTGAAGACGCGTCAGCAGATGTTGGACTGGCTGGCCGGCGAATGGGAAGAGCTCGACAACTACGGCTTTCTTGCAGTGTGCATCCGCGTGGACGGACGCCGGTGGACTCACGGCTGGGAGTTGGCGAGTGATCTCTCCTACGTCGGTGAGCGCTTCCTTGAGCGCCCGATTCCCCGTGGGTACTTCCGATGGAAGGCGGTGGAGCAGGCCACCGTTCTGCATGTCCCGGCGGCATCGGACCCCGGAGCGCGATTCGAACTGGGGAACGAGGGCTTTAGCTATCGGGACACCTTTGTGCTTACCGAGGGGTCCGGCGAGGTAGCGCGTGCACTTGTCCTCTTTCAGAAGAATGACCGGGATGAGACCCTTCTTCCTTGCCCCGGCTGTCGGTCCGAGCGGGTGGAGGGCAATTCTTACCCAGCGCTCGGGGTGAAGAGCTGGGAGTGTCGAAACCCACTGTGTCCCGATCGCAGCATCTACAACCGAGGTAAGCGTTACGACTTCAGGGCCCTGATGAAGCAGTCTGCGATTATGGACCCTGCAAACGAGATTGCGGTGTCAAGTGTCCGCCGCTGGCAGCGTGATGTCGTCGCTGGCGCCACGGAGACCGAGATCGTGGAGACGCTCATTCAGCACTACTCCAAGCGGGGCGACGTCGTAGCGGTGTCGGGTCTCAGCGAGCCGGAGACTGGGACGTTTGATCGCAAGGTCGTGTTCACTGACGAACTGCCCAGTGGTAATGCATCAGCCGTCGACGATGCCGCGTTCTTCAAGCGTTATGCGCTAAGTCCGCGGCGGCCGCGGCCAGAGGACGGTAGTTTGACGCCCGAGGGTCCATGGCAGGTGATCAGGGGGGACTCGGGAGAAGTGCTGCCACTGTTGCCAGAGAACTGGTTCTCCCGAGCCGTTACATCCCCGCCGTACTACAACGCGCGCGAATACTCGCAGTGGCCCAACCTCTACTGCTACTTGCATGACATGGGGGTGATCGCGCGTGAGGTTTTGCGCGTCTTGAAGCCCGGCGGTGTATACGCATACAACATCTTCGACTACTTCGACAACGACAATGTGGTCGTTTTCTCAGACATGGGGAGGCGTCGGCTTACGCTGGCTGGCCTGACAGTCGACCTGTTTCGTCGAGCGGGGTTCGAGTTCCTTGGAAATACCCCCTGGGACAAGGGGGACATTGAAGGGAAGCGTGGCTTCAACGGCGGCAACTTCTCGCCCTTCTACCAGTCGCCCTTCAACTGCTGGGAGCACGTCCTACTCTTCCGGAAGCCGGGGCCTGGCGCCGATCTACCCGCGGAGTGGAGGTCGACGGCAGCAATCAAGCCAGTGTGGAAGATGGTTCGCGGGCAAAACACGCACGGACACACGGCGCCTTATCCGGTCGATCTAGCCAAGCTCTTCCTGCGTGGCCTATCGCCTGGTGAGTGGGTACTGGACCCCTTCGGGGGCTCCGGCACAACGGCGATGGCCGCTGTGGATCTTCATCTGAACGCTGTCGTCGTTGAGCAGCAGGCCGAGTACGCCGACCTCGCGGAACGTCTCATTCGGAGCCACATTGACGGTGCCGAGTTGCGCGCCGAGGAGTTGCCGCTCTTCTGACCGTGCGCTACTCCCGGCTGACCGCCTCCAGGGTTAGACCGTCCGTTGTGGAAAGCGAAAGCTTTCGCCCCTTGAAGTAGCCCCGCCCGAGCCCCACGGGTGCCAACTCGCGCGTCTGTCCGTCCGCAAAGGTGAGTACCACGGCTTCTTCTGCGGTTCGGAGGGTATAGGCGTGCAGTTCATGGCCCCGTGGGGCGAGCGGCGTGACTCCGTGCTGGAGCGGCCAGACAGCGATGTCGGTCATAGGCCTGGCTCCCAAACGATAAACGAACGGGATGACGTCGAGTGGCAACTCTGTGTATTGTTGCTGGCGGGCGCCCGGCGGCGTGCTCACGAAGCAGAAGATCGAGTCGCCCGGCACTGCGGAAGCAAGCAGAGATGAGCCAGCAAGTGTCGGCCCGCCACTCGAGACCCTGCGCGTGACGGCATTGTCCTCCCAGAGAATCAGATCATAGTTTTCCCCGGGCGAGGCAATGTCGTACTCGCCAGCGCGCTCAAGCCACACCGCCATAGCCCAGGCTTCGTCAAAGCGAACGGAGGCCATGGTCATGCCGTAGAGGCGGCAGAGGCGGGCGAAATCCATCTTCGTTCGTGGCCTGATCTGAAGCAGGATCCACATGAGTGCTTGCTGAGCGGGCAGGAGCGTCCGGCCGGCGCGATTCTTGTGCGACTTGCGCTTAGCAACGTTGTGCCGTCTGCAGCGCAGACACAAGTTCGAAAGCCAGTCTGCCTCGTGCGGATCATCGAAGGTCTCGCGGCCTTCGATGTGATCGGCCTGCAGATCAAGACGGGTCTTGCAGTCGACGCAACGGCCATCCTGCGCGTATAGCCATTGCATGACGTGAGGCATGAAGGACTCGTCGGGATAGAGCGTGGCATGGTTGGCCTTGAAGCCGCTGCTCTTCGCTGAAGCGATCTGGGTGCCGACCTGGCTTGGATTGAGCTCCCCGAGGATCGTCGTAGTTACGTCGCGCCAAGACACCAGACCATGATCAATGAGCAGCTCGAGCAGGACGCGCCACTCATCGTCAGTCCACGTGCTGTCATAGAGGCCCGGCGCATCCTCGGGGAGCTCTTCCGGCGTGTCCACGTTCAGCCTTTCGTCGTTGAACCAATCCAAGCACCTGGGGGTGACGTTTCCCTCAGCGTCCGCGAGCGGGAGTGTCCATCCTCGAGTAACCTCTGCCTCGCCTAGCCAGCGACGCGCGCGGCGCTACACCTTCGGGTGACCCGGGCCCTTACGTCCCTCAGCACAAGCTAGGCTCCGCATCGCCGGCAGGGCACGATGCCACGCCCTTTGACCCGGCCCGCGCGCGGTGAGGCACGGCTCCACACTGTCTGAATGGAGCCCTGAGTTGCCTACTGACGTCTTGACCTGCGACCGCTGCGGCCACCAGCAGAAGGTGAACGGCCCCCTGATCGCCTCTGACGGCACCGCCATGACGGTGGAGGAGTACCTGGCCCTGCTCCGGCTCACCGGTTCGGTGCTGGTTTGTGAGGCGTGCCAGCGCGGCGAGGATGACATCGTCGGTCGCCTGAACGAGTGAGGACGTTGCGAGCAGACCTCTCCTGACCGTAGGTGGTAAGGGCGACAGCGACGACAAGATCGCCGACGTCCGGGTGGAGTTGCGAGCACTTGACCTTGTTGTCGGATGCCGACCGATCTGATGTGGCCACACCTGCCGAAGCGGCGCCGTCACCTTGGCAGGCGACATCCACTGCCTGGCCGTGCATGCGCGAGTAACCTGAAATGAGGACGCCGCCCAGGCGTCGGTGACGTGTTGGCGCATCTCTCCGGCCTGGGCGGCGCCTCAGCATGTTGCAGCCGTCAGCTGCGCATCCGCTCCGCGAAGGCCAGCAGGCTGGCCAGGCGTTCATCACTCATGTTCGCGGCGTCTTCGGCCGTGATGCGAACGCTCACGGTCACCGACACCATGGCCTCGTCCGCCGTCTGTCGCAGAGCGGCAGGAGCGGCGGGCGTGGGGTCGGCCTGAGTCTCCGCACTCGCCTCCTGGGCCGGCGTGGGCAGAGCGGACTCCACCTCTACGGCGGAGGGCTCGTCTTCGTCCGGGATGCCGTCCGGCTCGGGGTCGGCCGTTGCCGCCGGCAACGCCGCAGCGGGCCCGGCGAGAACGATGTCGCCGTCACGGTGCACCAGACCGAGCCAGATGAGCCACTCGATGATCAAGGCCAGCTGCGACTTGTGGTCGTCCGGGGAGGCGCCAGCCGCCTTGACTAGCTTGAACATCACCGCGGTCTCGCGGACGCCGGCACCCTGCACCATGTCTGCGATCTCCTGCCAGTACCAGCTGCTTCGCGCTGCATGCAGGAGGTACTCCTTGGCCGCCGCCTCGGCGGTCGGGTCCACGGCGAGCTGTTGGTGGAAGGACAGCAGCTCCTCGGTGGGCACGTACGTCCCCCGGCTGTGCGGCTCGATCCACCCGGTGTCGCGGAAGAACTTGTTCGACAGGCCACCCGTGTTGCCGCGCAGCCCGAGGGTGCTGGAGATTTCTTCGGCTGTCACGGGCCGGCGACCGGACCCGCTGATCTGCGCGATGGCCCGGAGCGCCTCGACCTGCTTCTCGAAGCTCAGCCGGTCGGTCGGAAGACTCCGCTCAGCTCGCTGCCGCGGGGTAGCGCGACCGCCCGCGGGTGCGTCCCCGTCCCCACGCGGAGGTCCACCGATGGGCGGCCCCGCGGGGGCGGTGAGGGCGTCGTTCGGCAGCATGCTCTGCTGCTCGCTCACGTCGGCGCCGTCGCGGACAGACTGCAGGTAGGGCTTAGTCATAGGGGACGACCTCCAGGGTCGAGTTGTGAGTGAAGCTGTCCCCGACCGGAGGTCGGTGACGTGTTGGCAGGCCAGACGCTAGCGCACGAACTCACGTAGCGCCTGCCGATCCCCACGACGCGCCGCACATTTCGCTGTCAGCTCACAACTGGATGCGGGGTCAACCGATCCGGGAGTCACGTGCGGGGTGTCAACTGCATTATCGGGGCTGCCCGGCATGTGCACGCTGCACGCCAACAGCGCCCGCGAGGCGGTCATGAAGATGTGCACCCTGCCGCTGCTGGCCGGGGAGAACATCGGCACCGCGTTCGTCGTCCCCACGGTCGCCGCCAGCGTCGACCTCGTCGTGCACGTGGGCACCGACGCCGACGGGCGCCGGCGGGTGCGCGAGATCGTCGCCCTGCCCGGCCGCGCCGAGGGCGGCGTCATCGAGACCGCCGACGTCTTCACCTCCCGCGACGGGCGGCTGGTGCGCGCCGACGGGTACCCGCCGCACCCGGAGCGCTTCGCCGCGGCGGGCGTCGACCTCGCCGGGCTCCTCCGGTGACCGGCGCGCTGCTCGGCCTCGGGCTCGGCGTCGGCCTGCTGCTCGTCTGGCGCAGCGGCTCCCGGGCCCCGGCGCCCCGCACCGACCCGCGCCGGCCGGGCCGCCGGCAGCAGCTGCTGGCCGCGGCGGGGCTCACCGGCATCAACGCCGCCCAGCTGCTCGCGCTGCAGCTCGGCCTGGGCCTGCTCGCGCTCGTCGTCGTCCTGCTCACCACCGGCACGGTCACCGTGAGCCTGGCCTTCGCGGTGTTCGGCTTCCTGCTGCCGTACGCGCAGGTGCGCCGGCTGGCCGGCAAGCGCCGCGCCGACCTGCGCGAGGTGTGGCCCGAGGTGGTCGACAACCTGGCCTCCGCCGTCCGGGCCGGGCTGTCGCTGCCCGAGGCGCTGACCGCGCTCGCCGCCCGCGGACCGGGGGTGCTGCGCCCGCCGTTCGCCCGGTTCGCCGCCGAGTACCGGTCGAGCGGCCGGTTAGGGCCGGCCCTCGACCGGCTCAAGGACGACCTCGCCGACCCGGTCGGCGACCGCATCGTCGAGACGCTGCGCGTGGCCCGGGAGGTCGGCGGCACGGACCTGGGCCGCGTGCTGCGCACCCTCGCCACGTTCCTCCGCGAGGACGCCCGCGCGCGGGCCGAGCTCGAGACGCGGCAGGGCTGGGTCGTCTCGGCCGCCCGGCTCGCGGTCGCCGCGCCCTGGGTGGTGCTCCTCCTGCTGGCCACCCAGTCGACGACGCTGGCCGCCTACGACAGCCCGGTCGGCACCGCGCTGCTCGTCGGCGGTGGCGCCGTCTGCGTCGTGGCCTACCGGCTGATGCTGCGGATCGGGCGGCTGCCCGAGGACGTGCGGGTGCTCCAGTGAGCGAGCATCGCAGCGAGGGACGAGCGAGGAGCGCAGCGAACGGGCCGCGGAGCGGCGAGGTGACGCAGTGAGCGAGGGCGTGCTGGGGATGCTGCTCGGGCTGGTCGCCGCCGCCGGCCTCGTGCTCGCGGTGAGCTACGCGCCGCCGTTCCGGTCGGTGCGGCTGGTCGACCGGCTGGCCCCCTACGTGCACGACACGCCCCCGCCGTCCCGGCTGCTGGGCACGGCGACCGAGGCCGGGCTGCTCTCCGCGGTCCGCCGCATCTTCGGGCCGGTCGTCGGCGACGGCGCCCGGCTCGTCGACCGCGTGCTCGGCGGCCGGGCGGCGGTGCGCCGCCGGCTGGACGCCCTCGGCGGGCAGTCGACGGTCGAGGACTTCCGCATCGAGCAGGTGGTGTGGGGCGGGCTGGGCCTGCTCGGCGCGGCCGCGGTCGCGACCGCCGGCTCGGTCGCCGCCGGCAGCCTCAACGTGCTCTCCGCCGGGCTGCTGTGCGTAGCCGGCCTGGTGGGCGGCGTCCTCGGCCGCGACTGGTGGCTGACCCAGCAGGTGCAGAAGCGCGAGGAGCTGCTGCTGGCCGAGTTCCCCGTCGTCGCCGAGCTGCTCGCCCTGGCGGTGACGGCGGGCGAGAGCCCGGCGGCGGCCATCGCCCGCGTCACCCGGCTCTCCGGCGGGGAGCTGGCCCGCGAGCTCGGCTCCGCGCTCGGCACCGCACGGGCAGGCGTGCCGCTGACCGAGGCGCTGCAGCAGGTGGCCGACCGGACGTCGCTGGACCCGCTCGCGCGGTTCATCGACGGGCTGCTCGTCGCCGTCGAGCGGGGCACCCCGCTGGCCGAGGTGCTGCGCGCGCAGGCGGCCGACGTGCGGGAGGCAGGCAAGCGCCGGCTGCTCGAGGCGGGAGGACGCAAGGAGATCGCGATGATGGTCCCCGTCGTCTTCCTGGTCCTGCCGGTGACCGTTCTCTTCGCCCTGTTCCCGGGGCTGATCAGCATCGTCTCGCTGGCGCAGTGAGCCCGCGGACGCGGACAGGAAGGACGACGGGATGGCACGGGGGCTGTGGGCGGCGCTGGTGGCGCTGGCGGAGCGGGTGCGCGGGGACGATCCCGAGCGGGGCGACGTCCCCGGCTGGGTGATGATCACGGTGATGACGGCGGCGCTCGTGCTGGCCATCCTCATCCCGTTCCGCGAGGCGATCGTCAGCGCGGTGCAGAACGCGCTGTCCTCCGTCACGAGCGGTGGCTGAGCGGCGGCACCGTCCGGACGACCGCGAGCGGGGCAGCGCCGTCGTCGACTTCGTGCTGGTCTCGCTGCTGGTCCTGGTGCTGCTGCTCGCGGTGCTGCAGGTGGCGGTCTACGTGCACGTGCGCAACGTGGTGACCGCCAGCGCGCAGGAGGGCGCCCGCTACGCGGCGAACGCCGACGTGGACTCGGCGCTCGGCGCGGCGCGCACCGTCGAGGTGGTCGCGCGGGCGACGTCGGTGCGCACGGCGGAGGGGCTGCGCTGCACGTCGGCCGAGGAGCTCGACGCGACCGGGCTGACGCTGGTGGTGGTCCGCTGCTCGGGAGCGGTGCCGACGCTGTTCGCCGCCCTCGGCGACCTGCTGCCGCTCGAGGTCACCGGCCGCGCGGTCAAGGAGGGCCCGTGAGGCGGCCGCGTGACCAGCTGCGCGCGCGGCTGCGGGAGGAGGCGGGCTCGGCCCTGGTCGAGTTCGTGTTCGTGGCGCTGGTCGTGTTCGTGCCGCTGGTCTACCTGGTCGCCGGGTTCTCGGCGGTGCAGCGCGGGGTGTTCGCCTCCACCGAGGCCGCGCGGGAGGCCGGCCGGGCGATCGGCACCGCGCCCGACGCCGGCACCGGCCTGGCGCGGGCCGAGCGGGCGGCGCAGCTGGCCGTGGAGGACCAGTCGGTGGACGCCACCGACGTCCGGGTGGCCTACGCGCCGGCCGGAGCCGGCTGCGACGCCGCCGGCTCCTACACGCCGGTGCTCTCGCCGGGGGAGGAGTTCACCGTCTGCGTCACCGTCACCGTGCGGATCCCGCTGCTGCCGGAGTTCATCGACGCCAACACCGCCACCGGCCAGTTCGTCGTCGAGCGCGACCGCTACCTCGACGGCTGAGGCGCGCCGGTCTCAGGCGGGTGCCGGCTCGGGCTGCCGCATGCGCGGCAGGCGGCCGAGGACCTCGGCGCCCACCTGCAGCCCCTCCTCGGCGGAGATGGCCGGGGAGATGGAGATGTCGAAGACGTCGCTCCACTCGAGCTGCAGTTCCATCACGGGTGCGTAGGTGTTCGCGGCGAACACCGAGACCACCTGGCACTGGTCGAACGAGGGCCAGTACTCGGCGATCGGCCGGATCCCGTCGGGGTAGCGCCAGGAGGCGCGGCGCACCAGCGCCCGGTCCCGCTCCGCGGCGGACACCTCCGGCCGGAAGCGCAACAGCGCGACGTACTCCATGACCTTCCTCCCTCCGTGCGGGCCGGGTCCGAGTGGGCGAACGCTAGCCACGCCGTCGCGCCGCCGGTAGGGCGCTTGGACCCGGCGGGCGGGGCCGGGCCGCCGCGCCCGTCCGAGCCTCCCGGCCACCCGGGACCGGCGCCCTGGCTCCCGGGTCGCCGGCCGCCCGATCGTCCCTCCCGACCGCGTCCACCCCGGACGCGCCGCAGGAGGGAGATCCCCGTGAGCACCGACGCCCTGACCACCGCCCGCCCGGCCCCGCGCACCCGAGCGCTGCAGGGGCTGGCCCTCGCCGGCGGGATCCTGGCCCTGCTCTCCTGGCTGATCGTCGGCGCCTGGCCGATGGCCCTCGTGCTCGGCGTGCCCATGCTGGTCGCGGCGGGCGTGGCGCCGCGCCACCCGCGGGGAGCCGCGGTCCTCGCCGGCGTCCCCGCGCTCGCCGTCGCGGTCTGGTGGGTCGTCTACGTCGCCCGCGAGGGCTTCGCCATGACGCAGCCGTGGCAGGAGGTCTGGTTCCTGGTCGCCGGCCCCGTGGCGGCGGCGGCCGTCGTCGTGGCCGGGCTCGTGGCGGTCGCCGGGGACGGCAACCGCTTCTCCCGCGGGTGATCCGGGCCTAGCTTCCCGGCCATGGCTGAGCTGGCCGTCGTCGGAGGGGGGCTGGCGCAGGCGGTGGTGACCCTCGCCCTGCTGGCGCGCCGGCCCACCCGTCCGGTGACCCTCGCGCTCGTCGCGTCGTCGACGGCCCTGGTGCTGGGCGCCACCCCGCTGACCGACCGCTACGCCGACGCCCTCTGGGTGCTCGGGCCGCCGGTGCTGGCGGTGCTGCTCGTGGTCTTCCCCGACGGCGCCCGGGGCCGCGGGTGGCGCTGGGTGCTGCGCTACCAGGTGGCCGCGCTCGCGGCGAGCGTCGTCCTGTGCGCCGCATGGCCGGCCCCCGAGACCGGCCGACCGGCCCGGGTGGTGGTGGCGGTCCTGCTGCTCTCGTTCCTGCCGATCGCCGCGGCCGCCGTCGTCTCGCTGGTGCGGCTGCACCGGCGGTCCACCGGGGCGCGGCGGCAGCGGATCGGCGTCGTCCTCGCCTCGGGGGCGCTCCTCGTCGGCACCTACGCCGTGGCCGGGCTGCTGCACCTGCTCCTGGCGGAGCGGGCGCCGGTGGTCCTCGACCTGGTGGAGCTGTGGTTCCCGCTCGCGTTCACGCTGCTGCCGGTGGCCATCGGCCTGTCGGTGCTCATGGAGGCCGCGCCCGGGCAGCGCACCGTGGCCGACCGGCTGTCGGTGGCGGTGCTCGCCGCCGCCGCGGCGCTCATCGCCGGCGCCACGACCGGGGGCGCGGCGGCGCTGCTCAGCGGGACCGAGCTGTCCCCGGTGCCGCTGGCCGCCGCGGTGCTGGGCGCCGCCGGCGCGGCGGTGCTCGCCGTCGGGGTGGCGCGCCGCGGGGCCGCGCTGGTGCCGACCACCGACGAGCGCACCGTCGCCGGGCTGCGCGACCTGGCCGCGCGCCTGGCGGGTGCGCCCGCACCCGACGAGGTGCCCGACCGGGTCGCGGCCGCCGTCGGCACGGCGCTGGAGCTGCGCGGCACCGCCGTCGACGTCGTGCTGGCCGACGGGTACGAGCGGCTGGCCACGTGGGGCGACCCCTCGGGCGCCGGGGTGTCGCGACCGCTGGAGCACGCCGGCCGGGTGGTCGGCCGGCTCGTGCTCGTCCCGCACGCCGACGGCGTCCCCGCCGACCTCGGCGCGCTCGACCGGCTGCTGCCCCCGGTGGCCGCGGTCGTCGCCGCCGCCCGGCTGACCGCCGAGGTCGAGCACGCCCACGGCCGGCTGCTGCGCATCCGCGACGACGAGCGGGCGCGGCTGCGCGCCGACATGCACGACGAGCTCAGCCCGTCGCTGTCGGGCCTGCGGCTGACCGTCGCCGCGGCGCGCGACCGGCTGGCCGCCGGCGACGCCGGGTCCGCCGACACGCTGCTGGCGCGCGTCGACGAGGAGGCCGCGCGGGCCGTCTCGGTGGTGCGGGCCATCCTCGAGGACCTGCGCCCCGACGACCTGGTCCGGCAGGGGCTGCTCGACGCCGTCCGGGAGCGGGTGGCCGCGCTCAGCCGCCCCGGCGTGTTCGAGGTGGAGGTCGACGCCCCGTGCCCGCTGCCGCTGCTCAGCCCCGAGGCCGAGCTGGCGGTCTACCGGACGGCGACCGAGGCGGTGTCCAACGCCGCCCGGCACTCCGGCGGCGAGCACTGCTCGGTACGGCTGAGCTGCGAGGGCGACGAACTGGTCCTCGAGGTCGCCGACGACGGGGGAGGGCTGCCCGCGGCGCCCCGGGCGGGCGTCGGGCTGGGGTCGATGTCGGCCCGTGCCCGGGCGCTGGGCGGCTCGTTCGACGTCGGGCCCGCCGCGTCGGGCGGCGTCCGCGTGCTCGCCCGCTTCCCGCTGGAGGCCGTGCGGTGACCGTGCGGGTGCTGCTGGCCGACGACCACCCGATGTTCCGGGAGGGGCTGCGGGCCATGCTGCAGGGCCGGCCGGCCTTCGACGTCGTGGCCGTGGCCGGCACGGGGACGGAGGCGGTGGCCGCCGCGGAGGCCGCGCAGCCCGACGTCGCCGTGGTGGACCTGCGGATGCCCGACGGCGACGGGGTGGCGGCCACCGGGGGCATCCGGCGGGTC
The DNA here is from genome assembly GCF_054050035.1 of Geodermatophilus sp. SYSU D00815. NCBI lineage: Bacteria > Bacillati > Actinomycetota > Actinomycetes > Geodermatophilales > Geodermatophilaceae > Geodermatophilus > Geodermatophilus sp. SYSU D00815. Next base: position 67,436 of record NZ_JBJGYO010000006.1, read on the forward strand.
AGCCCGGCCACCCGGGTGCTCGTGCTGACGTCGTTCGACGGCGAGCGCGAGGTGGCCGACGCGCTGGCCGCCGGCGCGCACGGCTACGTGCTCAAGTCGGCGTCCCCCGAGGAGATCGCCGACGCGGTCACCGCGGTGGCGTCGGGGACGTCGGTGCTGTCGGACACGGTGCTCTCCGCCGTCGCCCGCCGCTCGGCCCTGCCGCGCGCCCGGCCCTTCCCCGAGCTCACCGACCGGGAGTTCGACGTGCTGGAGGGGCTGGCCCGCGGCCTGGCCACCGAGGCCATCGCCCGCCGGCTCGGCCTCACCGCCAAGACCGTCCGCAACAACCTGTCGAACGTGCTGGTCAAGCTGGGCGCGCGGGACCGGGCGGCCGCCGTCGTCCTCGCGCACCGCCGCGGCGTCGGGACCGGCGCCGGCTTTCCGGTCTCAAGTCACACCCCGCCTGCCGATATGGCAGGTCATGACGAACGGGATCGCTGACGTCGCGGGGGATGTGGCGTCGGTCGAGGACGTGAGCACCACGGTGCGGTGCCCGGCGTGCGTGCTGACGCTGGACCTGGACGACGACCGGCCCCGGCTGGGCATGGTCCGCTGGAAGGTCACCGGCGACGGCCGGCTGCGGGTGGGGACGGCGGTGCACTTCGACTGCGCCAACGGCCACTCCAGCGAGGACGACCCCGACCTGCTGCGGGCCTTCCCGAGACGCCGGTTCTGACCGCTACCGGCCCTGGAGCGCGTCCAGGGCCCGGCGGGTCCGCTCGTGCACCTCGTCGGGGGTCAGCCCGTCGACGGAGGCGATGAAGGACACGAACACGTCCCGGTCGGGTGCGGCGAAGTCGAAGACGCTGCGCGAGGAGGGGAAGACCTCGCGCGTGAGCTGCATCGTGACCCGGGTCAGCGACCGGGTGTCCTCGTCGCCGGCGATCGCCGAGAGGAAGCCGAACCACGCCCCGAGCCGCCAGGTCAGCGCCTTGGCGAAGGCGATGTTGAACGGGATGCCGATGATCGGGATCGACCCGACCAGCTTGTCCCACAGCAGGTCCTGGGCGAGGAACCCGAGGTTCGGCTTCAGGTACGCCTTGGCGGCCTCGGGGGTGATCTCGCCCTTGCCGTAGACGGCGCGCACCTGGCTCCACAGGTCGGCGTAGAAGGGGATCGCCGCCGCGTCGACCAGCAGCGTCGCCCCGAACCCGAAGAACCCGCTCGCCCCCTGCGCGAGCAGGTTGCCCGTGGCCAGGGTGCGGGTCCGGTCGTACACCTGCTCCGCGCGCGCCCGCGCGGCCGCGTCGGGGGCCGTGGGGGTCGTCCCGCCTGTGGTCATTGCGGGATCCTCTCCCACGCCCGCGGTCAGCGGGCGGCGGCGGCGCGCTCGGCGCGCAGCGCCTCGAAGACCTTCCGGCGCAGCAGGTCGCCGTCGCGTTCGGGCACGTCCTCGAAGCGCACCGCGAGCAGCCACTGCGGGCCGCGGGTGGTCTGCCAGACGACCTCGCCGCGCAGGTCGACCGAGCTGCCGCCGAGGTCGAGGGTGATCGGCAGGCGGTTGCCGGACTCGGGGGGCAGGCCCCAGCCGTCGAGCAGCGCGCGCATCCCGGCCTCGCTGAGGTCGACGGTCTCCCCGGCCATCTGCGAGCCGGCCCACGGGATGACGACCGGCACCGCGACGCGGGCCCGCACCGCCTTGCGCCGCTGGCTGCGCGTGGCCGGGCCGGTGGGCCGCAGGTGCCACAGCGGCGCCTCGCCCTCCTCGGCCTCCTCGACCTTCGCCGGCAGCGTGCGCTCCTCGTTGCCGCCGACCCAGAACACCTCGACCGGGTCGCCGGGCTGGATCGCCAGCTTCCAGGCCGCGGCCTCACCGGTCGGCCGGACCACCAGGGCGTGCTCGGTCGACACCTCGACGCGTGCGGTCACCGTGATGCCCTTGGTGACCAGCGTGACGTCGGCCTCCGACGACTCCAGCGGCCGGTCGGCGTCGTTCGCGCTCATCGAGTCCCTCCGCTCTCCTCTGCTCCTCGCCGGACGCCGTCGTCCGTACCGGGAGATCAACGGCCGTTCGCGTTCCGCGTCTGCCTCGTCACACGCGGTGTCTCACCCGGACGGGGGACTGTAGGCCCTCGGTCGACGGCCGGGCCGCGCAACGGCTCCGACGCGCCGGGACGTACCCCGGTGGTCACACGGGGCGGGCGCCGCGCGCGGCGAGCGCGCCGAGGCGCTCGAGGTCGGCGCGCAGCGCGGCCTGCCGGTCGCGGTGCTCGGGCAGCAGCAGCGCCGCCACCGCCTCCTCGGCCCGCGGCATCGAGAGCACCTCGTAGGTCTGCACGACCCGGGTACCGCCGTCCGCCGGCTCGAGCGCGACCCGCCACCGCACCGAGTCGCGGTACGGCCCGGACGGCAGCGTCCGCCAGACCAGCTCCCGCGGCGGGTCGACGACGTCGACCCGGCAGGTGCGGGCCCAGCGCGACCACCGCACCCGGTTCGACCCCCGGAACCGGGCACCGGGCGCGGCGGTGGTGGCGCCGTCGAGCCAGACCGCCCCGCGGCACTCCGAGCTCCACTCGCCCACCCGCGGCACGTCGGCCAGCACCGCCCACACCGCCTCGGGAGGTGCCGCCACCAGCGCCTCGACGGCCGCGCTGCGGGCGATGCGGGTCCGGCTCACGGGCGCCGATCGTGGCAGAGGAAGAGCGTCGTCGGCGGGCGCGTTGGCGCCGGTGCCGGTCCGCGACGCGAGGAGACGCCCATGCCCGACCACGGACACGACCTGCAGTTCGGCTCGTTCCTCACCCCGAGCAACCGCGATCCCGAGGCCGTGGTGCTGCTGGCGCAGGCCTCCGAGCGGGCGGGCCTGGACCTGGTCACCTTCCAGGACCACCCCTACCAGCCGCGCTTCCTCGACACCTGGACGCTGCTGTCCTACGTCGCCGCCCGCACCGAGCGGGTGCACCTGGCGCCCAACGTGCTCAACCTGCCGCTGCGCCCGCCGGCGGTCGTCGCCCGGGCCGCGGCCAGCCTCGACCTGCTCACCGGCGGCCGGGTGGAGCTGGGCCTGGGCGCCGGTGCCTTCTGGGACGCCATCGAGGCGATGGGCGGCCGCCGGCTCGCCCCCGGCCGCGCGGTCGCGGCGACGGCGGAGGCGATCGAGGTGATCCGCGGCATCTGGGACGGCGACGACCGCGCGCCGCTGCGCGTGCCCGGCGAGGTGCACGCCGTCGACGGCGCCAAGCGCGGCCCCCGGCCGGCGCACGACATCGCGATCTGGCTCGGCGCGCTCAAGCCGCGCATGCTGCGCCTGGTCGGCCGCAGCGCCGACGGCTGGCTGCCCTCGCTGTCGTACCTGACCGACGACGCGATCGCCGCCGCCTCCGCGGTCATCGACGAGGCCGCCGCCGAGGCCGGGCGCCGGCCCGAGCAGGTCCGCCGGCTGCTCAACGTCGACCCCGCCGTGCCCGCCGAGCGGCTGGCCGCGCTGGCCGTCGAGCACGGCTTCGCCACGTTCGTGCTGGCCACCGACGACGCCGACGAGCTCGCCCGGTTCGGGGCCGAGGTGGCGCCCGCGGTGCGCGACGCCGTCGCCGCTGCCAGAGGACTCGCAGCCGCCGGTTCGGCCGCGTGACCCGGCGGCGGCGTCACTGACGGTTAGGTTGCGGTCGTGGACCGCGACGACACCCCTGGCGCCCGGCCGCCGCGGCGGCGGCGCCGGCGGGTCGCCGTGGCGCTCGCCGTCGTCCTGCTGCTGGCCGGAGCCGGCTTCGGCGCCGCGGCGTTCTACTTCGCGGGCACGATCGAGGCCGAGGCCTTCACCCCGGAGAGCCCGGGCGCGACGCCGGAGTACGACCTGGTGGTGACCGCGTACGCGGACGGCGCGGTGGTGCTCCGCCACGGCGGCGCCGCGCCCGACGACGACCCGCTGCGCGACGCCGCCGTCTACGGGCTGGTCTGGCCGGGCGGCGCGGGCGCCCTCTCCGGAGCCCCGGTGGAGCAGGACGGCGGCGTGCGCCGCGCCCTGCGGGTGACCGCGGGCGCGCCCCCCGCGGCCGGGACCGGCGCGGCGCTGTCGATCGACGTCTGGGCCGATCCGACCGCCGCCTACGGCACCCCGTTCCGGGACGTGGCCTACCCCTGCGCCGACGCCGAGTGCCCCGCGTGGTGGGTGCCCGGCAGCTCCACCACGTGGATGGTCATGGTGCACGGCAAGGGCGCCGAGCGCGCCGAGCCGCTGCGCGCGCTCGGCCCGGCCGTCGCCGCGGGCCTGCCCGCGCTGGTGATCAGCTACCGCAACGACCCCGGCGCGCCGGCCGACCCCAGCGGCCGCTACGGCTACGGCGCCACCGAGTGGCGCGACCTGGAGGCGGCCGTCGCGTTCGCCGTCGACCACGGCGCGCGCGACGTCGTCCTCTTCGGCTCCTCGATGGGCGGGGCCATCGTCGCGTCGTTCCTCCAGCACTCGCCGTCGGCCGACCTGGTGCGCGGGGTCGTGCTCGACTCCCCGATGCTCGACCTGCGGGCGGTCGTCGAGCACGCCGCCCACCAGACCGTGCTGCCCGTGCTCGGCCTGCCCGTCCCCGACGTGCTCACCGGGGCGGCGGAGTGGATCGCCGGCTGGCGCGACGACCTCGACTGGAACGCCCTCGACTACGTGCCCGGCGACTGGCTGACCGTGCCCGCGCTGGTCTTCCACGGCACCGGCGACGAGACCGTCCCGATCAGCGTGAGCGAGGAGCTCCGCGACGGCGCCCCCGACCTGGTGGAGCTGGTCGCCGTCGACGGCGCCGGGCACGTCGGCTCCTGGAACGCCGACCCGGCGGCCTACGCCGACCGGGAGGCGGCGTTCCTCGGCTGCGTCACCGCAGCGGTGCCGTCCTGCTGACCCGCTCCGCCGCATAGGTTGCCGCCGTGGTCAGCGAAGGGGTGCTCACCGACGAGCGCCGTCCCCGCCGCCGCGCTCGCCGCGCGGGCGTCGTCCTCGGCGTGCTGGCGCTGCTCGCCGTCGTCCTGCTGGGCGGGGGCGGCTGGTACTACGCCGGCGAGATCCACGCCGGCGCGCTGGAGGTGGACCCCGACGACGGCCCGCAGCGCTACGACCTCGTCGTCGACTCCGCCACCGACCGCGGCGTCGTGCTGCGCCGCGCCGACGACGGCGTCGACGCCGACCCGCTGACCACCGCGGGCACCTTCGGCCTGGTCTGGGACGGCGGCTCCGGCGTGGTCAGCGGCGAGCCGCAGGACCTCGGCGACGGGCGGGTCCTCCGGGTGTTCGACCGCGCCGCCCCCGCACCCGGCACCCCCGCCGCGCTCGTGGGCCGGGTGTGGGACGACCCGCGGCAGGCCTGGGGCGCGCCGTACGAGGAGGTGGTCGTGCCGTGCGGGGGAGGGGGGTGCCCCGCCTGGTTCCTGCCGAGCACGGCGTCCACCTGGTTCGTCGCCGTGCACGGCAAGGGCGCCGACCGCGCGGAGACGCTGCGCGCCGTCGGCCCGGCGGTGACCAGCGCGGGGCTGCCCGCGCTGGTGATCACCTACCGCAACGACCCGGGGGCGCCGGCCGACCCGAGCGGGCGGTACGCCTACGGCGCGACCGAGTGGCGCGACCTCGAGGCCGCGGTGCGCTACGCCGTCGAGCACGGGGCCGAGGACGTCGTCCTGTACGGGTCGTCGATGGGCGGGGGGATCGTGGCCGCCTTCCTGCAGCACTCGGACTCGGCGTCGCTGGTGCGCGGCGTCGTCCTCGACGCGCCGATGCTCGACCTGGGCGCCACCGTGGCGCACGGCGCGGCGCAGCGGGAGCTGCCCCTCGTCGGCGGGGTGCCCGACGTGCTCACCGGCACCGCCCGGTGGATCGCCGGCTGGCGCTACGACCTCGACTGGGACGCCGTCGACTACCTGCCCGGCGACTGGCTGAGGGTGCCGGCGCTGGTCTTCCACGGCACCGACGACGACCTCGTGCCGCTGTCGACCACCGAGGAGCTGCGCGCGGCCCACCCCGAGCTGGTCGAGGAGGTGCGGGTCGAGGGCGCCGGGCACGTGCGGGCCTGGAACGCCGACCGCGACGCCTACGAGTCCCGCGAGGTCGCCTTCCTCGGCTGCGTCACCGCGCCCGAGCCGGCGGCCACCTGCCCCGGCGCCGGCCTGCGGGAGGTCACCCCCTCGCCCTAGGTTCTCCCGGTGCGCATCCTGCAGCTCAACGTGTGGGCCCGCAGCGGGCCGTACGAGGTCCGCAGCCGCCTGCTCCGCGCCGGGATCGGCCTGCTCGCGCCCGACCTGGTGTCCCTGCAGGAGGTCGACGCCGGGCCGGGGGAGGGCAACCAGGCCGCGGAGCTGCTCGGCCCGCTCGGCTACGAGGTGGTCTACGAGCGCCGCGACGGCGAGTACCGCGGCGACCCCGGCGTCGCCGTCGCCACCCGGCACCCGGTCCTCGCCCGGCACGTGCTCGAGCTGCCGCACGGCGGGGTCGCGCTCGCCGTCCGCGTCGCCGTCGGGCGCGCCGAGTTCTGGTTCTGCTCGGCCACCACCAGCCACGGCTGGCCGCACCAGGAGGCGCTGCGCGAGGACGTCGCCGTCGCGCTCGACGCCGGGCTGGCCGAGCTGGCGGCCGGCGACGAGTACCCGCCGGTCATCGGGGGCGACTTCGACGCGACGCCCGAGCACGCGTCGATCCGCTTCCTCACCGGGAAGCAGAGCCTGCAGGGGCGCAGCACCTCGTGGGCCGACGCCTTCGCGGTGGCGGGGGAGGGGCCGCCGCACACGTGGTCGACCGACAACCCGTACGTCGCGCCGTTCGCGGCCGCCGTCTTCGCCGAGCCCGAGCACCACCGCCGGATCGACTACGTGCTCGTCGGCTCGCCGTTCACCTGGCGGCCGCGGGTGGCGATCCGGTCGGCCCGCGTCGTGCTCCGGGGCGACGCGCATGCCGCGCCGTCCGACCACTGGGGCGTGCTCGCCGACCTGGAGCTCGACGGCATCGCGCTCGGCGGCGGCCGCGGTCTCGAGACGTGGGAGGAGACGGCCCGCCTGCTGTGGCCCGACCGGCCGTGAGCGCGGCACCCCCGCAAGGGTGAGACCGCGGTTTCCGCACTTCGGCGTTCCGCAACGGGGGCCGATCCGCCGTCCGACGGGTTCCCGAGACGGATGCGGAGTTGCACAGTGCGGGATCGGTGGAGCGCAGCGACGATGCTGGGAGCGGTCGCCGTCCTCGTGGTGCACGCGGTGGTCCACGGCTCAGCCGCGGCCGCGGTGCTGTACCTGGGGGTGTCCTGGGCGGCCGCGGCGCTGGCGTGGTGGGGCGCGCTGCGGTGCCGGCAGCCCGGCACCGTCGCCGTGGCCTGGGGGCTCACCCTCTCCGCGGCCGGCGACCTGACCTGGCAGGTCATCGCCTGGCGCGGCGGGTCGACGGATTTCTCCGTCGCCGACGCCGCCTACGTCGCCGCCTACTTCGTGCTGGCCGCCGGCCTGTGGCGGATGGCGGCGCGGTCCGGCCGCAGCCGCGGCGACCAGGTCGACGGCGCGCTCGACGGCGCCGTCGTGTTCGTCGCCGGGCTGCTCGTGGTGTGGCAGCTCTCCCTGGCCGGCACCCTCGCCGACGAGTCGGTCCCGCTGCTCACCCGGCTGGTGTGGGCGCTGTACCCCGCGTTCGACGCGGCCCTGGTGGGCCTGGTCTTCCGGCTCGTGGTCACCCGCCGGCGCGGGTCCCGGGCCGCGCTCGGCGTCGCCGCCGGCGCCCTCTGCTGGCTGGGCTCCGACCTCGCCTACGCGCTGGTCGACCTCGGCGGCGTGACCGTGTGGTCGGACACCGGCTGGTTGCTCGGCGCCGTCCTGCTCGCCGCGGCGGTCTGGTGGGCGCCGGGCACCGGGTCGGCGCCGGCGCCCGACGCCGACCCCCGGGCGGGCACCGCCGGGCTCGGCCGGCTCGCGGTGTGCCTGGGCGGGCTGCTCGTGCCCACGGTCGTCGACCTCGTGCGGGGCCTCGACCCGAGCCCGCTGCTGCGCGTCCCGGTGCTCGCCGGCACCGCGCTGCTCGCCGTGCTGGTGTTCCTGCGGGCGGCCCGGCTGCTGCGCGCCGAGGCCGAGGCCCGCGCGGAGGTGCGCTCCCGGCAGCGCTACAGCGCGGCGCTGGCCGCCCACTCCTCCGACGCCGTCGCGGTGCTCGGCCCCGACGGGCAGGTCGTCAGCGACCCGGCGTCGCTGGCCGCGCTGCTCGGCGAGGTGCCCGCGACCGGGCTGTCCGGCGGCGAGCTGCTGCGCCGGTCGGGGGTCGACCAGGAGGAGGCCCGGGCCGCGTTCGCCCGGGTGCTGCGCGCCGGCCCGGGCGTCGTCGTCCAGGCCGAGCTGCGCTGCCGCCGCGACGGTGGCGACCGCTGGCTCGGCGTGCGGCTGATCGACCTGCGCGACGACGACGACGTGCGGGGCATCGTGCTGCACGCCACCGACATCACCGACCGCAAGCGCGCCGAGGCCGCGCTGGAGCACCTGGCCTTCCACGACCCGCTGACCGGGCTGGCCAACCGGGCGCTGCTCACCGACCGCGTCGACCGGGCGCTGCGCGGGCCCGACCCGGCGTCGGTGGCCCTCGTGCTCGTCGACCTCGACGGCTTCAAGGCGGTCAACGACACCCTCGGCCACCCGGTGGGGGACGCGCTGCTGCGCGAGGTGGCCGCCCGGCTGACCTCCGCCGTGCGCGGCGGTGACCTGGTGGCGCGGCTGGGCGGGGACGAGTTCGCCGTCCTGGTCCGGCTCGACGGCGGCGACCGGTCCGGGCAGGCGGCGGCGACCGCCGCCCGGGTGCTGGAGCTGCTGCGCCGGCCCGTCGTCCTCGACGGCCAGCGGGTGGAGATCTCCGGCAGCCTCGGCATCGCCGTCGGCGCCCCCGGCGCCACCAGCGACTCCCTGGTCGGCGACGCCGACCTGGCCATGTACGCGGCCAAGGTCGCCGGCCGCGACCGGTGCCTGGTCTTCGACCCCGCCCTGCGCGAGGGCGCCCACCAGCGGCGGCTGCTCGAGCAGGGGCTGCGCACCGCGCTGGACGACGGCGAGCTGCGGCTGGTCTACCAGCCGGTCGTCGACCTGGCCGACGAGCGCGTCGTCGGCGTCGAGGCGCTGCTGCGCTGGCACTCGCCCACGCTGGGCGACGTCCCGCCCGACCGCTTCGTGCCGGTGGCCGAGGAGCTCGGCCTCATCGACCGGATCGGCGCCTGGGTGCTGGCCGAGGCGTGCACCGCCGCGGCGGCGTGGCGGCGGGAGCGGCCGGGCGGCGAGTTCAGCGTCGCCGTCAACGTCTCGCCGCTGCAGCTGACCGGGCCCGACCTGGCCGGCGTGGTCACCCGGGCCCTCGCCGACAGCGGGCTGCCGCCGTCGGCGCTGGTGCTCGAGGTGACCGAGACGGCGCTGATGAGCGACCCCGAGCGGGCGGCGCGCTGCCTGTCGGCGCTGCGCGCGACCGGGGTGCGGGTGGCCCTCGACGACTTCGGCGTCGGCCACTCCTCGCTGGGCTACCTGCGCCAGTTCGACGTCGACGTGCTCAAGGTCGACCGGTCGTTCGTGGCCGAGATCGGCCCCGACGGCGCGCTGCCGGCGATCCTGCGCGGCATGGTCGACCTCGGCACCGCCCTCGGCCTCGAGGTCGTGGCCGAGGGCGTCGAGCACGAGAGCCAGCGCGACGCGCTGCGCACCGCCCGCTGCGCGCGGGCGCAGGGCTACCTGTTCGCCCGGCCGCTGCCGTCCGCCGACGTGCCGCGCCTGCTCGAGGCACCGGTGCCCGCCGCCGGCTGAGCGGCCTCAGCCGCCGCGCTCGACCTCGGCCTGCACCACCCCGCGCAGCGCGGTGAGCAGCGCCTGGTCCTCGGCGTCCCCCCGCCGGATCGCCTGGCGGGCGGCGTCGGGGAACAGGCCGGTGTCGACGTCGTCGAGCCAGGTGACGTCGCCGCCGACCCGCCGGCCCACCCGCACGGCGTCGTCCTCCGGGCGCAGCACGTACTCCTCGCCGTCGAGGCGGATGTTCACGAAGTCGCTCATGGCCGCGCCCTACCCCGCGGGCCGCGGGTTCCACGCGCGGGCAGGATCGCCGGTGTGGACGAGCAGTTCTGCGAGGTCGTGGTCACCGCCGACGACGCCGGCTGGCTGGCCGGCTTCACCCGCACCATGGTCGAGGAGCGGCTGGCCGCCTGCGGGCACACCGTGCGCGAGATCCGCTCGATCTACCGGTGGCAGGGCGCCGTGCACGACGAGGCCGAGGCCCGCGTCACCCTGCACACGCGCCGGTCGCTGGTGCCGGCGATCGTGGCTCGCGCCGACGAGCTGCACCCCTACGACGTCCCCTGCGTGATCGCGCTGCCGCTCGTCGGCGGCAACCCCGCCTACCTGGAGTGGCTGGCCGCCGAGACCCGCGAGGCCTGAGCCCGGCCGGCCGGCACCGCGCGTCCGCCCGACACGCCGGTCCGAGGTCACCCGATCGGGCAGGCCGGCGTGGCGGAACTCAACGAAGGGCGCCGCGGAGCCGATGGTGGGGAGGAGCGGCGTCGGGGAGGACGCCCGGGGGTGCGGGAGGTCGCGTGCCGGTGCGAGCGGCGGACCGGGCCGTCGAGGTCGAGGCCGTCCTCGACGCGCTGCCCTCGCCCACGGTCCTGCTCGCCGACGACGGCACGGTCCTGCTGGCCAACCGGGCGTGGGCGACCCGGCACGGCGAGCCGGCGGCCGCCGGCGGCGGCGAGAACTACTTCGACGTCGCGCTCGGGTTCCGCGACGACCCCTCCACCCGGGCACTGGTGGCCGCGCTCCGGGCGCTGGCCCGGGGCGAGCGCGACGACGTCTCGGTCGACTACGCCGCACCGCTGCCCGACGGCCAGCGGTGGGTGCACGTGCAGGCCAGCCGGGTCGGGCGGGACGGGCAGGTCGTGGTGACCCACACCGACGTGACCGACCGGGTGCGGGCGGAGCGGTCGACCGCCTGGCGGGCCCGGCACGACCACCTCACCGAGCTGCCCAACCGCGCCCACCTGCACGAGCTCATCGACGAGGAGCTGCACCGGCCCGGTCGCGGGCCGGTCGCCGTCCTCTTCCTCGACTGCGACGGGTTCAAGGAGGTCAACGACTCCCTGGGCCACGAGGCCGGCGACGAGCTGCTGCGGCAGATCGCCGCGCGGCTGGCCGGCCGCACCCGGGCCGGGGACACCGTGGGCCGGCTCGGCGGGGACGAGTTCGTCGTCCTCTGCCGCGACTGCGACGCCGCCGGCGCCGAGGCGCTGGCCGCCCGCTTCCGCGGCGCCTTCGACGACCCGTTCGCCCTGGGACCGCGCACCGCGCGGCTGACCGTGAGCATCGGCATCGCGACCACCGGCCAGGACGGCGCCGTGCGCTCGACCGACCTGGTCCGCGACGCCGACCTGGCCATGTACGCCGCCAAGGCCGCCGGCCGCAACCGCGTGCACACCTTCACCACCGACCTGCGGCTGGCCGCCGAGCGCCGGGCGCTGCTGGCCGGCGAGCTGCGGGACGCGATCGCCGAGGGCCAGCTGGTGCTGCACTACCAGCCGGTCATGCACCTGGCCACCGGCGAGTGCAGCGGCGTCGAGGCGCTGGTGCGCTGGCACCACCCCGAGCGCGGCCTGCTGCTCCCCGGCGACTTCCTGACCGCCGCCGAGCGCCAGGACCTGGTCGTGCCGCTGGCCCGCTGGGTGCTCGGCGAGGCCGCACGGCAGGGCGCCGACTGGCTCGCGCGCGGCCTGGACCTGGTCGTCGGCGTGAACGTGAGCGCGGGCCACTTCGCCACCGGCACGCTCGTGCGCGACGTGACCGACGCGCTCGCCGCGGCCGGGCTGGACCCGTCGCGGCTGGTGCTCGAGCTCACCGAGACGTCGGTGGCCGAGGACCCGCGGCGCGCCGCCGAGCAGTTCGCGGTGCTGCGCCGCCGCGGCGTCGAGGTCTCGATCGACGACTTCGGCAGCGGCTACTCCTCGCTGGGCCAGCTGGTCGACATCCCCACCGGCATCCTCAAGATCGACCGCAGCCTGGTCGCCGGCGCCGGGAAGCGCGCCGGCTCGGCCGCGGCGATCGCCGCCGTGGTGGGGCTGGCCTCCGCGCTGGGCATGCGCACCCTGGCCGAGGGCGTGGAGACCGCCGAGCAGCTGGCCACCGTCGTCGAGCTGGGCTGCACGTTCGCGCAGGGCTACCACATCGCCCGGCCCATGCCGGCCGAGGACCTCCAGCGCTGGATGGCCGTCCGGCGGCGCGCCCCGGGAGCCGACGTCCTCTCCTGACGTCCCGCGGCCCGCGGGTCAGGCACCTGACCGCCCCGGGCGGGCGGGCGCAGGACGCTGTGCCCGTCGACGGTGCCCGTTCACGGCGGTCAGCCGGGTTCGCCGCGGGCCTTGCGCCGGGCGACCACGACGAGGTCGACCGCCGCGACCGCCGCCAGCACGAACAGGGCGACCGGCAGCCAGGCCGGCACGCCGGCGCCCAGCGCGAGGACGCCGAGGACGGCGCAGACGACCAGGCCGAAGCCGGCCAGCCACAGCCGCAGCGTGAGCGCCGACCGCGCCGGGGGCGCGCCGCCGATCCCCGCCGTGGGGTCGTGGTGGTCGGGCAGCCCGCGCGCGTAGTCCTCGCGGGTGCGCTCGGGACGGGGTTCGCTCATGCCGGTTCTCCCTACCCGGGCGAGGCCGCGGGGCACGACTACATTGGATCGACGTGGCCGCTGACTTCGCCGTCGTCCTGGACGAGCTCGACACGACCCTGAAGTCCATCGAGGCCGTCCTCGACGTGGACAAGCTGCGGCGCGACATCGCCGAGCTGGAGCAGCAGGCCGCCGCCCCTGACCTGTGGGACGACGTCGAGAAGGCGCAGGCGCTGACCTCCCGGCTGTCCTACCTGCAGGGCGACCTGCGCCGCGTCGAGGAGCTGCGCCGCCGGCTCGACGACGCCGCCGTCCTGCACGAGCTCGCCGAGGAGGAGGGCGACGCCGGCAGCCTCGCCGAAGCCGACCGCGAGCTCGAGGGGCTGCGCAAGGAGATCGACGAGCTCGAGGTGCGCACCCTGCTCAACGGCGAGTACGACGCCCGCGAGGCGCTGGTGACGATCCGGTCCGAGGCCGGTGGGGTGGACGCCGCCGACTTCGCCGAGATGCTCATGCGGATGTACCTGCGCTGGGCCGAGCGGCACAAGTACGCCGTCGAGGTCTACGACATCTCCTACGCGGAGGAGGCCGGCATCAAGTCGGCCACCTTCGCGGTCAAGCACCCCTACGCCTACGGCACGCTCTCGGTCGAGCAGGGCACGCACCGGCTGGTGCGCATCTCGCCGTTCGACAACCAGGGCCGCCGGCAGACCTCGTTCGCCGGCGTCGAGGTGCTGCCCGTGGTCGAGCAGGTCGACCACGTCGACATCCCCGAGAACGAGATCCGCATCGACGTCTTCCGCTCCTCCGGCCCCGGCGGGCAGAGCGTCAACACGACCGACTCCGCCGTGCGGATCACCCACCTGCCCACCGGCATCGTGGTGTCCTGCCAGAACGAGAAGAGCCAGATCCAGAACCGCGCCGCGGCGATGCGCGTGCTGCAGGCCCGGCTGCTGGCCAAGCGCCAGGAGGAGGAGCGGGCCGCCATGGACGCCCTCAAGGGGGAGGGCAGCAGCTGGGGCAACCAGATGCGCTCCTACGTCCTGCACCCGTACCAGATGGTCAAGGACCTGCGCACCGAGCAGGAGACCGGCAACACCACCGCCGTCCTCGACGGCGACATCGACGCCTTCATCGAGGCCGGCATCCGCTGGCGGCGCCAGCAGGAGTCGGTCCCGGCCGGCTGAGCACCCGGCCGCACCGCGACACCCGACCGCTTCCGCGTGGGCGACCCCCCGGGGTGCCCGGGGACAGGTACCGTCAAGCCTCGTGATCGAACTGCAACACGTCACCAAGATCTACCCGGCCAGCTCCCGGCCGGCCCTCGATGACGTGTCGACCCAGATCGACAAGGGCGAGTTCGTCTTCCTGATCGGCTCGTCCGGGTCGGGCAAGTCGACGTTCCTCCGGTTGCTGCTCAAGGAGGAGAACCCGACCAAGGGGACGATCTCGGTCAACGGCCAGACGCTGAACACCCTGAGCAAGTGGAAGGTGCCGAAGCTGCGCCGCACCATGGGCTGCGTCTTCCAGGACTTCCGCCTGCTGCGCAACCGCACCGTGGCCGAGAACGTGGCGTTCGCGCTGGAGGTCATCAACAAGCCGCAGCGCACGATCAAGCGGGTCGTGCCCGAGGTGCTGGAGATGGTCGGCCTTGAGGGCAAGGCCAACCGGCTGCCGCACGAGCTCTCCGGCGGTGAGCAGCAGCGCGTGGCCATCGCCCGCGCCTTCGTCAACCGGCCGCTGGTGCTGCTGGCCGACGAGCCCACCGGCAACCTCGACCCCGAGACCAGCGAGGGGATCATGCTGCTGCTGGAGCGGATCAACCGCACCGGCACCACCGTGATCATGGCGACGCACGACTACCACATCGTCGACTCCATGCGCCGGCGCGTGATCGAGCTCAACGGCGGCGTGATCGCCCGCGACCAGACGCGCGGCGTCTACGGCGTGGGCCGCTAGCAGGGCCGGTAGCCGCACCTTCGACCAGCAAGACTCCAGACAGGGAATCCATGCGCGTCAACTTCGTGCTCTCCGAGGTGGCCACCGGGCTGCGTCGCAACCTCACCATGACGGTCGCGATGATCCTGACGACGGCCATCTCCCTCGGGCTCATGGGCACCGGCCTGCTGATCGCCGGGATGATCTCCGACATGAAGGAGATCTACTACGACAAGGTGCAGGTCTCCATCTTCCTGGCCGACGACGTCACCGAGGAGCAGCGCAACGCCATCGAGGCCACGCTGCAGGACTCGCCCGAGGTCGCCAGCTACGTCTACGAGTCCAAGGAAGAGGCCTACGAGCGCTTCCAGCAGCAGTTCAGCCAGCAGCCCGAGCTGGTCAACAACACCCCGCCGGACGCGCTGCCGGAGAGCTTCCGCGTGGAGCTGGTCAACCCCGAGCGCTACTCGGTCATCGCCGCGGAGTTCCCGAACGGGCAGAACGGCGTCGACCAGGTGCGCGACGAGGGCGACTTCCTCGACCGGCTGTTCAGCCTGCTCAACGGCGCCCGCAACGCGACCATCGCGGTGGCCGTCGTGCAAGCCCTGGCCGCGTTGCTGCTGATCTCCAACACGATCCAGCTCGCGGCCTTCAACCGGCGCAACGAGACCAACATCATGCGGCTGGTCGGCGCCTCCCGCTGGTACACCCAGCTGCCGTTCATCCTCGAGGCCGCGGTCGCCGGGCTGATCGGTGCGCTGCTGGCCGTCGGCGGGCTGGTGCTCACCAAGGTGCTGTTCGTCGACAAGACGCTGGCCGGGCCGATCAAGGCCGGCATCATCCCGCCGGTCGACTGGGGCGCCATCGCCACGATCAGCCCGATCATCGCTGCGGCCGGCGTCGGCCTGGCCGGCATCGCCGCCTACGTCACGCTGCGCCTGTACGTCCGACTCTGACGCGCCGACATCGGCGGTGTCGCACGCCTCGACGACCGGAGGCGTGCGACACCGGCGATCTCGCCCAGTGTGACCCGGGTCCTGCCCCGGCGGGGACTGCCGGTGAGCGTCGGCGAGCGGGTGCGCGTGGTCGCGATCACCCGGCCTGGGCGGCGACGTCCGCGGTGCTGCTCACCTGGTCGGCCGTGCGGGAGCGACGCCCTCGGTAACCTGGGGACATGCCGCGGGAACAGGGGCGCAAGCTGATCGCCCAGAACAAGAAGGCGCGGCACGACTACTCGATCCTCGACACCTACGAGGTGGGCCTGGTGCTCACCGGGACCGAGGTGAAGAGCCTGCGTGCCGGCCGGGCCTCGCTGGTCGACGGGTTCGCCACCGTCGACGGCGGCGAGGTGTGGCTGCAGCACGTGCACATCCCCGAGTACACCGAGGGCACGTGGACCAACCACGCCCCGCGCCGCAAGCGCAAGGTGCTCATGCACCGCGCCGAGATCGAGAAGCTCATCGGCAAGACCAAGGAGGGCGGGCTGACGCTCGTCCCGCTCGACCTGTACTTCAAGGACGGCAAGGTCAAGGCCACCCTCGCCCTCGCCCGCGGCAAGAAGGCGTACGACAAGCGGCAGGACCTCGCCGAGCGGGAGTCGCGGCGGGAGATGCAGCGGGCCTTCGGCCGGTACGTGAAGGGCCGCCGGTGAGAGGGGTCGCGTACGACCGCTTCGGCGGTCCCGAGGTCCTGCGGCTGCGCGACGACCTCCCCGAGCCGCCGGTCGGGCCGGACACCGTGCTCGTCCGCGCGAAGGCGGCGGGGGTCAACCCGGTCGACATCAGCATCCGCGAGGGGCACCTCTCCGGGTTCTTCCCGCACCGGTTCCCGATCGTCCCCGGCTGGGACCTCGCCGGGGTGGTCGAGGCGGTCGGTCCGGCGGTCCACGACCTCGCGCCGGGCGACGAGGTGTTCGGCTACCTGCGCCGCGACGACGTCCAGTGGGGGACGGCGGCCGAGCTCGTGCCCGCGCCGCAGCGGTGCGTGGCGCGCAAGCCGCAGTCGCTGTCCTTCGCCGAGGCCGGCGCCCTGCCGCTGGCCGGGCTCACCGCCTACCAGGCCCTCACCGAGGCCCTCGACGTCGGCGAGGGCGACCGGGTGCTCGTGCACCGGGCCGCCGGCGGCGTCGGCTTCTTCGCCGTGCAGATCGCCGTGGCCCTCGGCGCGCACGTCATCGGCACCGCCAGCCCGCGCAACCGCGGTTTCCTCGAGGACGCCGGTGCGGCCGAGGTGCTCGACTACTCGGCCGGCCCGATCAGCGGGCAGCTCGCCGAGCCGGTCGACGCCGTCCTGGACCTGGCCGGGGGAGAGGCGCTGTCCGACGCACCGCGGCAGGTGCGCGACGTGTCGCGGATCGCCAGCGTGGTGGACCCCGCGGTCAACGGCACGGGCGGCCGCTACGTCTTCGTCCGGCCGGAGCGGCACGACCTCGAGGAGCTCGCCCGCATGGCCGACGCCGGCCAGCTGCGCGTGTCGATCGCCAAGGCCTTCCCGCTGGAGCAGGTGCGGGAGGCGCAGGAGCTGGTGGCCGGCGGGCACGTGCGGGGCAAGGTCGTCGTCACGCTCGCATGACGGTCCAGCCGCCGGTCGACGACGCCGACGTCCCCCGGTACTGGCGCGAGCTGGGTCTGCCCGGGCTGGTCGACGTGCACGTGCACTTCCTGCCGCCGCAGGTGCAGGCCAAGGTCTGGAAGTTCTTCGAGGACGCCGAGGCGCACTACGGCACCCGCTGGCCGATCGCCTACGCGCTGCCCGAGGAGGAGCGGCTGGCGGTGCTGGAGCGGCTCGGCGTCCGGGCGTTCCCGACGCTGCCCTACCCGCACCGGCCCGGCATGGCCGCCTGGCTCAACGACTGGTCGGCGCAGTTCGCGGCCCGGCACCCGCGGGTGCTGCGGTCGGCGACGTTCTACCCCGAGCCGGAGGCGCCGGCGTACGTCGCCGAGGCGCTCGACCGCGGCGCCCGCGTGTTCAAGGTGCACGTGCAGGTGGGCGCGTTCGACCCGCGCCACCCGCTGCTGGAGCCGGTGTGGGCGCGGCTGGAGGAGACCGGGACGCCGGTGGTGATCCACTGCGGCTCCGGCCCGCTGGCCGGCGAGCACACCGGCCCCGAGCCGACCGCGGGCCTGCTCGAGCGGCACCCCCGGCTGCAGCTGGTGATCGCGCACCTGGGCATGCCCGAGTACGCCGCCTTCCTCGACCTGGCCGAGCGCTACGAGCGGGTGCACCTCGACACGACCATGTTCGCCACCGACTTCACCGAGCGGCTCATGCCGTTCGACCCGGCCGACCGGTCGCGGTTGTCGGTGCTGCGCGAGAAGGTGCTGCTCGGCAGCGACTTCCCGAGCATCCCGTACCCGTACGCGCACCAGCTCGCCGCGCTGCACCGGCTCGGTCTCGGGGAGGACTGGCTGCGCGCCGTCCTGTGGCACAACGGCGCCCGACTGTTCGGAGTGGAGGCCTGATGCCGCGCTTCTCGTTGACCGCCGCCGTGCTCGGCACGCCCGACCCGGCCGCGCTGGCGACCTTCTACCAGGAGCTGCTCGACTGGCCGATCGGGTCGGACGAGCCGGGCTGGGTCACGCTGCGGCCTCCGGACGGCGGCACGGGGCTGTCGTTCCAGCTCGAGGAGGACCACGTGCCGCCGGTGTGGCCCTCCGGCCCCGGCGACCAGCAGATGCAGGTGCACCTCGACATCGAGGTCGACGACCTCGAGGCCGCCTGCGCGGTCGCCGAGCGCGCCGGCGCGCGGCCGCTGGGCGGGCACGAGGACGCCGCCGAGGTGGTGCGCGTCTTCGCCGACCCCGCCGGCCACCCGTTCTGCCTGTTCGCCAGGAAGTGAACTCGGTGGCCCGCCGCGACGCCGTTCTCTAGCCTCGGGCACTGTGCCGCCCCTCGACCTGCCGCCCGGCCTCACCTCCCGGCCGCTGACCCCCGACGACGTCGACGACGCCGCGGCGCTGCTCGCCGTCGCCGAGGAGGTCGACGACACCGGCGAGAACTACGACGCCGACGACCTGACCGAGTGGTGGGTCAACGAGCTGGTCGACCTGCGCAACGACAGCCTCGCGGTGCACGGGCCCGACGGCGCCCTGGTGGCCTGGGCCACCGCGATCGCCCCGCCGACCTTCCGGGACGCCTTCTCCGTCCACCTCGAGGCGCGGGTGCGCCCGGAGCACCGCCGGCGCGGCATCGGGCGGGCGCTGCTCGACTGGCAGCTGGCCCGGGGCGCCGAGATCCACGCCGAGCGGCACCCGGAGGCGCCGGGCCTGCTCACGGTCGTCGTCCCCGAGACCATGCCGGGGCTGGCGGCGCTGGTGGACCGGGCCGGGCTGACCGCGGTGCGGTGGTACCGGCAGATGGAGCGGCCGCTCGCCGACCTGCCTCCGGTGCCCGACGTCGCCGGGGTCGAGCTCGCGCCCTTCACGTGGGAGCGCGACGACGAGGTGCGGCGGGCGCACAACGCCGCGTTCAGCCGGCACCACGGCTCCAGCGAGCGCGACCCCGCCTCGTGGCAGACCCTGTTCACCGGCCAGCGCGCCTTCCGCCCCGACCTGTCCACCCTCGTGCTCGCCGACGGCGCCGTGGTCGCCTACGCGCTGGTCTACGTCTACGAGGCCGACACCCGGGCCACCGGCGTCGAGGAGGCGCACTACGGCCAGATCGGCACGCTGCCCGAGGCGCGCGGCCGTGGGCTGGCGAGCGCCGCGATCGTGCGCTCGCTGCAGCTGGCCGCCGCGTCCGGCTGCGGGCGGGCCTCGCTGCAGGTCGACAGCGAGAACGTCACCGGCGCGCTGCGCCTGTACGAGGCACTGGGTTTCGGCGTGCGCCGCACCCAGGTCTCCTGGTCCCGGGCGCTGCCGCCGGTCCGCCGCTGACTAGGGTCCGGCGCATGGTCAGCGTCGATCAGCCCGCCGGTACCACCGTGTCCGCCGACCCGAAGGCGGTGGCCCGCGCCCACCGCGCCGTGGAGCCGCTGCACAACCACCTCTACTTCGTGCCCGAGCAGGACGAGCACCTGACCGCCGTCGGGCTGCGCCCGGGGCGGATGTGCTACTTCGCCGGGCGGGCGGCGCCGATGGGCCCGGTCGGTCCGGGCGTCGTGGCGGCCACCTTCTACAACTTCTCGCCGAGCCTGGTGGCCCGGCACGTCCCGCGCGCCTGGACGCTCGCCTCGCCCGAGCAGGTGGTCGCCGCCCGGTTCGCCGCCGCCCGCGCCTCGCTCACCCGGCTGCTCGGCGCCGACGCCGTCGCCGCCCCGGAGGTGGCCGAGCTGGCCGGCCTGCTCCGGGAGGCCTGCGCCGTGCTCACCCCGGAGGGTCGGCCGCTGTACGCCGGCCACGCCGACCTGCCCTGGCCCGAGGAGCCGCTGCTGCAGCTGTGGCACGGCGCCACGCTGCTGCGCGAGCACCGCGGCGACGGCCACCTCGCCGCCCTGCTGCGCGCCGGGCTGACCGGCCTGGAGGCGCTGGTCACCCACACGGTCACCGGCCGCGGGTTCACCGAGGCCGGCGCCAAGGCGACCCGCGGCTGGAGCGACGAGGAGTGGGCGGCCGCGGTGGCGTCGCTCAGCGGGCGCGGCCTGCTGGACGGCGACGGGCTCACCGCCGACGGCGCGGCGCTGCGGGCGCGGATCGAGGCGGAGACCGACGAGCTCTCCGCCGCGCCGTGGCGGCACCTGGGCCCCGAGCGGACGGCGCGGGTGGTGCAGCTCGGCAAGGGCTTCTCGGCGCGCATCGCCGCCGGTGGCGCGTACCCCGCCGGCCTGTTCGCCGGGCGCTGACCGGGCGGTCGCCGCCCTCCGGGCCCGGTCCCGGCGGGGTCGCCGCGGGGACCCGGCGCTCCTATGGTCTGGACCACACCCACCACGGGAGGGGTCATGACCGCGACGGAGTCCCGTCCGGCTCGCCGGACCGACGTCGACGCCGCCTTCCAGGGCAGCGCCACCTACCGCAGCCTCGGCGAGCAGCAGCTCAGCCCCGCCGAGGAGCGCTTCGAGAAGGGCCGGCGGACCGTCGGCCTGTTCCTCGCGCCCGCGGTGACGATCGTCTTCGCGCTCCTGCCCTTCGACCTGCCGCGGGACCAGCACCTGCTGGCGGCGATCCTGCTCGGCGTCATCGTCCTGTGGATCACCGAGCCGGTGCCGATCCCGGTCGGCGGCCTGATCGGCATCGCGGCGATCGTGGTGCTGGGCGTGGTCGGTCCCGACGAGGCGCTCACCCCGTTCGGCTCGCCGACGGTGTTCACCTTCATCGGCGCGTTTATCCTGGCCGCGGCCATGCTCAAGCACGGCGTCGCCCGCCGGTTCGCGATGTTCATCCTGTCCATGCGCTGGGTGGGCACCTCGACGACCCGGGTGGTCATCGCGTTCGGGGCGATCACCTGCCTGCTGTCGGCGTTCGTGTCGAACACCGCCACGGTCGCCATGCTGCTGCCGACGGCGCTCGGCATCCTCACCGTGATCGCCAAGCTGCTGCAGGACAAGGAGCTGGTGGCGCCCGACTTCGACCCGCTGCGGCTGCGGGTGGGCACCGCGCTGATGCTCATGCTGGCCTACGGCGCCAGCGTCGGCGGCCTGATCACCCCGGTCGGCACGCCGCCCAACCTGATCGGCCGCGGGCTGATCGAGGAGGCGACGGGGGAGCGGATCGGCTTCCTCGACTGGATGCTGATGGCGCTGCCCATCTGCGCGCTGATGTTCGTCGCCCTGGCCCTCGTCCTGCTGCTGCTCAACAAGCCGGAGATCAAGCGCATCGAGGGCGTGCACGAGTACGTCGCGAAGGAGCGGGCGGAGCTCGGCCCGATGTCGCGGGCCGAGAAGAACACGCTGATCGCCTTCGGCATCACCGTGTTCCTGTGGATCTTCCCGGGCGTCATCGCGCTGACCGCGGGCACCGAGTCCGACCTCTACACGACGATCAGCGACCGGCTCGACGAGGGCATCGTCGCCGTCCTCGGGGCCTCGCTGCTGTTCCTGCTGCCGACCGACTGGCGGCGCCGCGAGTTCACGCTCAACTGGAGCGACGCGGCGAAGATCGACTGGGGCACGATCCTGCTGTTCGGCACCGGGATCATCTTCGGCTCGCTGCTGGCCGACACCGGCCTGGCCGAGACGATCGGGCAGGGCTCGGCCGACCTGCTCGGCCTGACCAGCACGCTGGCGATCACGGTCTTCGCGGTGCTGCTGGCGATCGTCATCTCCGAGACGACGTCGAACACCGCCTCTGCGGCGGTCGTGGTGCCGATCATCATCCCGGTGGCGGTGGCGGCGGGGATCAACCCGTTCGTGCCCGCGCTGGCCGCGACGTTCGCCGCCTCGTTCGGGTTCATGCTGCCGGTCTCGACGCCGCAGAACGCCATCGTCTACGGCTCCGGGGTCGTGCCGATCACCAAGATGATCCGCTCGGGCATCTCGTTCGACGTCCTCGGCGCGCTGCTGATCGTGCTGCTCCTCCCGCTGATGATCGATCTCGTCCTGGGGAACGTCGGCTAGGTCGGCCCCCCCGCAGGGGGTCCTTCACTCGACCGGGGGACGCGCGCTGGACAGCGCGTGCCACGATGGACGACGGCCTCGCGGACGGACGCGGGGCACCGACGCGAGGGGAGGGCTGAGCGCATGCGCAGCGAACCTCCCAGTAGCAGTCCCGAGGTCCTCCCCGCCTGATCCCGCGGCCGTCGCACGGCCGGCGGTCGAGCGCGGCGGAGGACCTGCTCGGCGTCCTCGTCCCCGCGTCGTCCCCGGGAGTCCGTCATGGCCGACCGCCGCACCCCGCTGACCGCCTTCTCCACGCTGACCCGCCGCCCGCGGGTGGAGCCGCGCGCGCCGCGCCCCGCCCCGGCCCCGCCGCCCGCCGAGCCCCGCCACCGGTCGCGGCTGGTAGACAACGCCGTCTACTCGGCCGGGCGCCGGGTGGCCACCCCGGCGTCCCTGGCCGACACCCGCGACGCCCTGGCCGAGCGGGAGGAGGGGCTGGCCTGGCTCGGGCTCTACCGCCCCGAGCCGCGGGAGCTGGGCGAGCTCGCCGAGCTGTTCGACCTGCCCGAGCTGGCGGTCGAGGACGCGATCACCGCCCACCAGCGGCCGAAGTTCGAGCGCTACGGCGACACGCTGTTCGTCGTCCTCAAGGCCGCCCGGTACGTCGACGAGCGCGAGGAGGTGGAGTTCGGCGAGCTGCACCTGTTCCTCGGCCAGGAGTTCGCGATCACCGTCCGGCACGCCGAGTCGCCCGACCTCGCGCGGGTGCGCCGGCGGCTGGAGAGCGAGCCGGACCTGCTGGCCAAGGGCAGCGAGGCGGTGCTGTACGCCATCCTCGACGCCGTCGTCGACGGCTACGCGCCCGTGGTCGCGGGGCTGGCCAACGACATCGACGAGATCGAGACCGAGGTCTTCCGCGGCGACCCCGGGGTCTCCCGGCGCATCTACGAGCTCTCGCAGGAGGTGCTGGAGTTCCAGCGGGCCTCGCAGCCGCTGTCCGGCATCCTCGCCGCGATCGCCGCCGGCTTCGACAAGTACGGCGTCGACGAGGAGCTGCGCAGCTACCTGCGCGACGTCGCCGACCACGTGGTGCAGGTCAACGAGCGGGTCGAGGGCTTCCGGCTGCAGCTGCGCGACATCCTCACCGTGAACGCGACGCTGGTGGCGCAGCGGCAGAACGACGAGATCCGCGAGCTGACCGAGGCGAGCATCGCCCAGGGCGAGGAGGTCAAGAAGATCTCCGCGTGGGCGGCCATCCTCTTCGCGCCCACGCTGGTCGGCACCGTCTACGGCATGAACTTCGACTTCATGCCGGAGACGCACTGGCACCTCGGCTACCCGTTCGCGCTGGTGCTCATGGCCGCGGTCAGCCTGGTGCTCTACGTCGTCTTCAAGCGCCGCGACTGGATCTGAGGAAGGACCCCGCTGCCCCCCACCGATGATCATCGCCCTCTTGCCGCCTGCGCCGGCGTGTCCGGCCGTGTCTGCGGCAAGGAGCCGATGATCGACCGATCGGGTGGGTGCCGGTGCGGCGGGGGAACAACTCGGTGGCGCGGCCGGTTACCCTGACTGCACAACTACACAGGGGGTGAATGGTCTCGACTGCGGTCGTTTGGCCAGGGGAAGCGAGCCGAGGAAGGCAACGATGAGCTCGTTAACCACGCGTTGCAAACAACACAAGCGCCGACAACAGTCGCGCTGACTTCGCTCTCGCTGCCTGACGCAGCGAAGCGGGTCTGTCAGCCCGGGTTCGTCACCGATCCGGATCCTGGCATCAGCTAGGTGACTGACCCTCCGCGCCGGTCGCGGGTGCAGGAGGGGAAAGCAAACAGCGACTGGGCCCGCCACACCGACTCGTCCGCGGGATCGGTGGGGTCGAGCAGAGGCACAGCGGACTGCGCTCGGAGAAGCCCTGGACTGGCGTCGTAGGACGCGGGTTCGATTCCCGCCACCTCCACCCCGAACGAGAGCCCCGCGAGGACGACGTCCGAGCGGGGCTCTCGCACGTCCGGGGACCCCCTCCTCGGGGCGATCCTGACCGCGCGTTCCCCGGAGGTGTCGGAACGGCGACGTACGCTGTCGCTCCGTTCGCCGCACCCCGGAGCATGATCGTGACGACCGCCCCGCACCCACGTCCCGCCGAGCCGGCCCGGCGTGCGCAGCCGCCCATCGGGGACCTCCTCGCCGGGGCGGCGTTCGAGGAGGCGCCGGTCGGCCTGGCGGTCACCGACAGCACCGGCAACTGGGTGCGGATCAACCGCATGCTGTGCGAACTGCTCGGCCGCTCGGCCGACGAGCTGATCGGCACGAGCTACCGCGACCTCACGCTGCCCGAGGACCTCACGCTCGACGACGCCGCGACCGAGGCCCTGGTGACCGACGGCCGGGGGAAGCCGGTGGAGAAGCGGCTGCGGCACGCCGACGGGCGGCTGCTGTGGGTGCGCGTCACCGCCCACCTGCTGCGCGACGCCGATGGGCTGCCCTGGGGAGCGGTCGCGGCGATCGAGGACATCCACGCCCGCCGGCTCCGCGACGCCGAGCTGTCCCGCCTGGCGTACCACGACCCGCTGACCGGCGTGCGCAACCGCGCGCTGCTCGACGACGACATCGACGCCGCGCTGCGGGCCCGGGACCGGGACGGCGGGGTGGTCGCCGTCTGCTACCTCGACGTCGACGACTTCAAGGACGTCAACGACCGCCACGGCCACGAGGCCGGCGACCTGCTGCTGGTCGTGCTCGCCAGCCGGCTGCGCGAGGTCCGGCGCACCACCGACACGGTCGCCCGCCTCGGTGGCGACGAGTTCGCCCTGGTCGCGCACCTGCCCGACGCGGCCGCCGCCGCCCGGCTGCGGGAGCGGATCGAGGCGGTCTGCGCCGAGCCGCTGGCCCTCACCGACCTGACCCTGCCGCTGCGCGTCAGCGTCGGGATGACCGTCGTCGACGCCCCGGGCCGCTCCGCCACCGCGGTGCTGGCGGAGGCCGACGCGGCGATGTACGAGCGCAAGCGGCAGCGCAGGGCCGGCGGCGGCGCGGCGAGCGGCGCGTAGCCGCAGCCGCTCAGGCCGGGTGCGGCTCCTGCGCCCGGTCCCGCAGCGTGTCCAGCGAGCGGTGCATCCCCACGGTCACCGCGCCGAGGGCGAAGAACCCCTCGTCGTCGGCGATCTCCGAGGTGCGCAGCAGCGTCGTGAGCCGGTGCAGCGCGGCCTCGGCGGCCTCGATCGCCGCGGCCCGCTCGTCGCCGGAGGCCTCGTCGCCGGTGTGGAACGGCACGCGGACGACCTGGGCGAGGCTGTCCAGCGCGTCGGCGAGCACCCAGCCCGTGCCGGCGTCGATCCGGTCGATCCCGCGGCGGTGCGGCTGGAACTCGACCACCAGCCGGATGAGGTCGTCGACCAGGACGGCGACCCGGTCCAGCGCGCGCGACTGCTCCCGGATGCTCGCGGCCGTGCCGCTCCAGCGGCGGGCCCGCGGGTTGGCCCGCCGGGCGCGTTCCACGGTGCTCTCGGCCGCCCGCATGCGGTCCAGCGCCGCGGTCAGCTCCCGCCCGCGCCGTGCCCACTCCTCCGGCGCCGGGATCTCGCCGCGCCGCAGCCCCTCGGCGAGGTCGTGCAGGTGCCGGGCCAGCAGCGCCCGCGTCGTGGCGATGCGCCGGACGGCGGTGGTGAGCTGCAGCGGCGGGAACAGCACGGTGGTCACCAGCACGCCGATGGCCGCGCCGAGCAGGGTGAGCCCGGCGTAGGCCACCGCGTACTCGGCCGGGTCCGCCGTCCCCACGGTGAGCATGAGGACGGCGGCGAAGCTGACCCAGCTGGCCTGCTCCCGCAGGGTCGGCCACTGCTCGACCCCGACCGCCAGGGCCACGATGAGGGCGATGGTGACCGTGTCGGGGAGCGCCCGGGTCAGCTCGTAGACGGTGACCGCGAGCGCGAAGCCGAGCAGGATGGCGACGACCGTCCGCCAGGTCGCCGCCGCGGAGTCGGCGACCGTGGGGTGCACGGCGATCACCGCGCCGAGCGGGGCGTAGTACGCGTAGTCGGGCAGCGGGGCGGGCAGCAGCAGGGCCGCCTGCCAGGCCAGGGCCGCCGCGAGCGCGGCCCGGACCCCGCGCTGCACCCACGGCTCGCGCAGCAGCTCCCTCGCCGCGATCACCCCCGGGGCGTGCCCGGCACCGAGGAGCCGCCGACCGCGCCGGTGCGGGTCTGCTCGCTCGCGGGGGCCGGGCCGGCGGAGTTCCCCTCGAAGTGCACGCCGGGCCGGACCTCGTCGTCGGTCGCCGAACCCTCCACCACCAGCACGAAGTCGTTGCCGTGCCGCGTGAGGCCCTCCACGACCGCCTGCTCCACGGCCTCGGTGGCCACGGTGCGGCGCAGCACCAGCGGGTCCGACCGCACGTCCTTGGCCAGCGCGACGGCCATGCCGACCATCACCAGCGCGAAGGGCAGCGCGGCGATGATCGTCAGGTTCTGCAGCCCGGTGAGCGCCTCGTCCCCGCCCACCAGCAGCATGACGGCGGCCACCGCGCCCATGACGACGCCCCAGAAGACCACCGTCCGCCGGCTCGGTGAGAGGGTGCCGCGCTCCGACAGCGACCCCATGACGATCGAGGCCGCGTCCGCGCCCGACACGAAGAAGATCGCGACCAGCACCATGACGAGCAGGGTCAGCACGGTGGCCAGCGGGAACTGCTCGAGCACCCCGAACAGCTGCCCCTCGGAGGTGGCCTGCCCGGCGACGTCGACGCCGTCGCGCTGGGCGGCGATGCCGGCCCCGCCGAAGACGGCGAACCAGAGCAGGCTCACCACGCTCGGCACGAGCAGGACGCCGCTGACGAACTGGCGGATGGTGCGGCCGCGGCTGATCCGCGCGATGAACAGCCCGACGAACGGGGTCCAGGAGATCCACCAGGCCCAGTAGAAGACCGTCCAGCCGCGCAGCCACTCCGCCGTCGCGTCCCCGCCGCTGGCCTCGGTGCGGGCGGCCATCTGGGCGACGTCGGAGAAGTAGCTGCCGACCGCGCCCGGGAGCAGGTTGAGGATGAGCACGGTCGGGCCGGCCACGAACACGAACAGGGCCAGGACGACGGCGAGCACCATGTTGATGTTGGACAGCCACTGGATGCCCTTGGCGATGCCGGAGACCGCCGAGGCGACGAAGGCCGCGGTCAGCACGGCGATGATCCCGACGAGCAGGCCGTTGCCGACGTCGCCGGCCCAGCCCAGGATCTCCATGCCGCTGCCGATCTGCAGCGCGCCCAGGCCCAGCGACGCGGCCGAGCCGAACAGCGTGGCGAAGATGGCCAGGACGTCGATCACCTTGCCGGCCGGGCCCTCGGTGCGGCGCCGCCCGAACAACGGCTCGAACGCCGCGCTGATCAGCTGCTTGCGGCCCCGCCGGAACGTGCCGTAGGCGATCGCGAGGCCGACCACCGCGTAGATGGCCCAGGGGTGCAGCGTCCAGTGGAACAGCGTGGTGGCCATCGCGGTGTGCATGGCCTCCGGCGTCTCGGCCTGCACCGAGCCGGGCGGCGGCGAGACGTAGTGGGCGAGGGGCTCGGCGACGCCGTAGAACATCAGCCCGATGCCCATGCCCGCGCTGAACATCATCGCCACCCACGAGACGGTCCGGAACTCCGGTGCCTCGTCGTCGCGGCCGAGCGGGATCCGGCCGTACCTGCTCGCCGCGAGCCACAGGACGTAGACGACGAACGCCGACGCCAGGGTGACGAACAGCCAGCCGAGGTTGGACTCGATCCAGGTGAGCGCGGTGCCGCTCGCCGAGCCCAGCCCGGTGGGGGTGAGGAACCCCCAGGCGACGAAGGCCAGGGCGATGACCGCGGCGACGGCGAAGACCACCCGGTCGAGCGCGCCCTTCTGGTCGGCTACCGGGCGCGGCGGTTCGGCGATGGCGGGGTGCTGGTCGGTGTCCACGGCGTCCAGCTCGGGGGCCGGCTGGTCCGTCCGTGCGGTCGGCGTCGTCGTCACAGGCACGTCTGCGCCCGCGAGGGGCGCTCCTCCGTTCCGTCGTGCGGGGGAGGCGGTCCTCAGGGGAGGGCCGCCTCAGCAGGCGCGGGTCCAGCGCGCTCGGCTCTTCCGACAGCGTTATCCGAAACGATCACGTCCGCAATTCAGCACAACGGCGACCGTGCCGGCTCGTCGGAACCTGCCCGTGCGCCGGCGGCGTGCCGCCGCTGGTCAGCGCGTCGTGGGCGCGGGGCTGCTTCCCGCCGTGGCGGAGCGAGGTGTGATCCTTCCCTCGCGCCCCCGGAGCCCGTTCCCCGTCGAGGCGGCGGCGAACCACGCGCAGGTCGGCCCGGCGCTCCGGTGTCGTGCCGCCCGCCCCTCGCGCCGGACGCGGCTCCGCGCGACCATGCCCGGCATGGCGCGGGACGTGGACGTCGCGACCGACACGGTGATCCGCCGTCCGCGCGCCGAGGTCGCCGCCTACGCCGGCGACCCGTCGCACGCCCCCGAGTGGTACGCCGACATCGACTCGGTGCAGTGGCGGACGGCGCCGCCGGTCGCCGTCGGGTCGCGGATGGACTTCGTCGCCCGCTTCCTCGGTCGCAGGCTGACGTACACCTACGAGGTGACGGACCTGGTGCCCGGCGAGCGGCTGGTCATGCGGACGGCGCAGGGCCCGTTCCCCATGGAGACCACCTACACCTGGCAGGCCCTGGACGACGGCGCCACCCGCATGACGCTGCGCAACCGGGGCCGGCCGCGCGGCTTCGCCCGGTGGGCCACGCCCGTGCTCGCCGCGGCCGTCCGCCGGGCCACCCGCGCCGACCTGTCCCGGCTGCGCGCCCTGCTCGAGCACGGCTGATCGGCGGCCGGGGGACCCGGCGTCGTGATCACGATCGGGCGACCCCCGTAGCCGCAGCAGCACCGGCTCGTTGTCCCGGACGTGACCAGGCAGCCGGCCGTCGCCGACCGGGCGTCGTGGGCGCCGAGCGGCCGGGGCGCCGTGCCGCTGATCGCGCTGCTGGTCGTCACCGCCAACCTGGTCGGGGTCGGCACCGTCACGCTGCTGCTCGTCGGCGTCTCGGGCGGCCCCGGCCGCGGCAGCGCCGTCGTGCTGTGGACGGCGCTCGGCTACACCCTCGTCGCGCTGCCGGTGGGCACGCTCGCCGGCCTGCGCCGCCAGCGGGTCACCGACGCCTGGCTCGCCGCGGGCCGCGAGCCCACGCCGGAGGAGGCCGCGCACGCGCTGCGGCTGCCGGTCGACACGGCCGCCGTGGCGGCGGTGACCTGGCTGGTGGCGGCGGTGCTCGTCGGCGCCGTCTCGGCGGTGGCGTCCCCCGACGCCCGGGTCGGCATCCGCACCGGCGTGGCCACCGCGCTCGGCGGCCTCGTCACCGCCGGCGTCACCTACCTGCTCGTCGCGCGCGCGGCGCGGGCGGTGACCGCGCGGGCCCTGGCCGCGCACCCGCCGTCCGGGCGGCTGGCGCTCGGCGTCCGCCCGCGGCTGCTGCTCACGTGGGCACTGACCAGCGGTGTGCCCCTGGTCGGCCTCGTGCTGCTCTTCCTCGACCCGAGCAACCCCGACGGGCCGGGCCGCGCCTCCGCGGTGTTCCTGTCGGTGGTCGCCGTCCTGGTGGGGGCGCTGGCCACCGCGCTCACCGCCCGCTCCGTCGGCGCGCCGCTGCGGGACCTGCGCCGGGCCGTCCAGCGCGTCGGCGGCGGCGACTACGGGGCCCGGGTGGCCGTCGACGACGCCGGCGAGATCGGGCTGCTCCAGGAGGGGGTCAACAGCATGGCCGCCGGCCTGGCCGAGCGGGAGCGGCTGCGCGACCTGTTCGGCCGGCACGTCGGGACGACGGTGGCGCAGCGCGCCCTCGACGCCGGGGCGGGGCTCGGCGGCGAGGTGCGCGGCATCGCCGCGCTGTTCGTCGACGTCGTCGGCTCCACCGCGCTGGTCCGCCGCACCGGGCCCGAGCAGGTGGTCGGCCTGCTCAACCGCTTCTTCGCGGTCGTCGTCGACGCCGTCGAGGACGAGGGCGGGCTGGTGAACAAGTTCGAGGGGGACGCCGCGCTGTGCGTCTTCGGCGCGCCCGCCGAGCATCCCGACCCGGCTGGTGCGGCGCTGCGCGCGGCGCGCCGGATCTGCGACGGGGTGCGCCCGGCCGGCGAGGTGGACATCGGGGTCGGGGTGGCCTGCGGGCAGGCCTGGGCCGGTCAGGTCGGCGCGGCCAGCCGGCTGGAGTACACGGTCGTCGGCGACCCGGTGAACGAGGCGGCCCGGCTCACCGAGCTGGCCAAGGAGCACCCCGGCCGCGCCGTGGCCAGCGCACCGGCGGTGCTCGCCGCGGCGCCCGGCGAGCGCGCGCACTGGGTGCGCGGCGCCGACGTCGACCTGCGCGGGCGCGGCGAGCCGACCGGCACCTGGGTGCGCCGGCCGGGGTGACCCGGGCGGTCAGCCGACCGTCGCGGACAGCCCCTCCCCGCCCCGGCCGTCGGCGACCAGGGCCTCGACGGTCGACGCCACCGCGGCCAGCCCCCCGTCGCCCAGGGGGCGCCCGGCGCGCAGGTCGACCAACCGGCGCAGCACCGCCAGGTGCTCGACGAGGTCGGCGGGGCCGCGGGGGGGGGGGGGGGGGGGGGGGGGGGGGGGGGGGGGGGGGGGGGGGGGGGGGGGGGGGGGGGGGGGGCGGGGCGCCCGCCCCCGCCCCCCCCCCCCCCCCACCACCCCCCCCCCCCCCCCCCCCCCCCCCCCCCCCCCCCCCCCCCCCCCCCCCCCCCCCCCCCCCCCCCCCCCCGCGACCGTTCCGGGGAGGGCCGTCAGGACGTGCCCGAGCTGACCGGCCGCCGTCTCGGCGAACGCGGCCACGTCCAGCCCCGCGGTGCGCGCCGCGTCGAGGGCGCGGAGCAGGCCCAGCTGGGCGTCGTACCAGAGGCCGAACAGGGCGAGGTCCCAGACGGCCGCCGCCTCGGGAGCGCGGCCGACGAAGCGCGGCCTGCCCAGCAGCCCGAGGACCGACCGGTGCCGCGCGAACGCGTCGGGGGAGCCGCTGACCAGCAGCGTCGCGGCCTCGGTGCCGATCGTGACGGGCGTGGCCTGGACGCCCACCGCGAGGTGGCGGGCGCCCAGCCCCTCCACCCGCCGGGCGGCCAGCCGGGCACCCTCGGCGGTGCCCGTGCCCAGCACGGCGATCGTCCGCCCCACCAGGTCGCCGTCGAGCGCGCCGAGGCAGGCCTGCACCGCGGCGTCGTCGCTCACCGCGACCAGCGTCAGCGCGCCGGCGGACACCGCGGCCGGCGCCGATCCCGCCGGCCGGGCGCCGGCCGCGACCAGGGCCGCGGCGCGGTCGGCCGTGCGGTTCCACACCACGACCTCGTGCCCGCCGGCGAGCAGCCGGCGCGCCACCGCGCTCCCGATGCTGCCGGTGCCGAGGACGGCGATGGGGTCGCGCGGTGCGTCGGCAGGTGCCATGGCGCCGATCCTCGGACCTCGAGCGCACTCGAGGTCAAGGGCCGCGGGGGTGTTCCTCAGGCGGCCGACTGCGGGCCGTGCGCCTTGACCACGACGAGGACGTCGCCGGTCTCCAGGTTGCCGATCAGCGGGTCGTCGAACCGGAAGGTCTGCGAGCCGCGCGTGACGGTGAGGACGACGTCGCGCAGCTGCCGCGGGTCCAGGCCGACCTCGCCGCTCTTCACCGGCCGCTGGTTGAGGTCGAGGCCGTGGCCGGAGGTGAGCAGGTCCTCGACGACGGAGACGACCCGCGGCGCCGCCGTCGACAGGCCCATGAGCCGCCCCGACGTCGCCGAGGTGGTGATCACGGTGTCGGCGCCGGACTGCTTGAGCAGCTGCGCGTTCTCCTCCTCGCGCACGCTGGTGGTGATCGGCACGCCGGGGTTGAGCTGCCGCACGGTGAGCGTGATGAGCACGGCGGCGTCGTCGCGGTTGGCGGCCACGATCACCGAGCGCGCCTTCTCCACCGCCGCCCGCCGCAGCACCTCGGTGCGGCCGGCGTCGCCCACGATGCCGGTGAGCCCGCTGGCCGTGGCCTCCTCGACCGCGGCCGGGTTCGGGTCGACGACGACGATCTGCTCGGGCGGCGTCCCGGTGGCCTGCAGCGAGCGGATCGCGCTGCGCCCCTTGGTGCCGTAGCCGCACACGACGACGTGCTGGCGCACGCGAGACCTCCAGCGACGGATGCGGAACTCCTCCTGCGAGCGCGCGGTCAGCGCCTCGAGGGTCGTCCCGATGAGGATGAGCAGGAAGGCGATCCGCAGCGGCGTGATCACCAGGATGTTGACCAGGCGGGCCGAGCCCGAGACCGGGGTGATGTCGCCGTAGCCCGTGGTCGACAGCGTGACGGTGGCGTAGTAGATCGAGTCGAGGAACGACAGCCCCTGCTCGTCGAGGTCGCGGTAGCCGTCGCGGTCGAGGTAGATGATCAGCACGGTGACCATCAGGACCACGACCGCCAGGACCACGCGTCGCCACACCTGGCGCAGCGGCGACTCCTCGACGTGCGCCAGGTGGACCCCGGTGTGCGGGTCCTCCCGGCGCTCGGCCGCCCGCTTGCCCATGAACACGGGCGGGACCATAACCGTTCAGCGGGCCCGATTCCCGCCGGACGGGGGGCCACCGAGTCCCGCGTCACGCGCGCGGGCGACGGCGGCGGCCCGGTCGGGCAGCTGCAGCTTCACCAGGACGGCGGAGACGTGGTTGCGCACCGTCTTCTCCGACAGGACCAGCCGGCGGGCGATCTCCCCGTTCCGCAGCCCCGCCGCGAGCAGTTCCAGCACCTCCCGCTCCCGCTCGGTGAGCTGCGGGAACGCCGTCACGCGGTAGTCGGCGGCCACCCCGGTGTAGAAGTCGACGATCCGCCGGGCGACGGCCGCGCCGTAGACCGCGTCACCCCGGGCGACCGTGAGCACGGCGCGGACGATCTCCTCCTGGTCGGCCCCCTTGAGCAGGTAGCCGCGGGCCCCGGCGCGCAGCGCGGCGAACAGCGAGGCGTCGTCCTCGTGCATGGTGAGGACCAGCACCCCGGTGCCGGGCGCCAGCCGGGCCAGCTCGGCGATCGCCGCCGTCCCGGACAGCTCCGGCATGGACAGGTCGGTGAGGACGACGTCCGGGGCGTCCCGCGCCACCACGGCCAGCAGCTCCCGCCCGTCCCCGGCCTCACCCACCACGTCCACCTCGGGGGCGGCGTCGAGGACCGCGCGCAGCCCGAACCGGTACATCGGGTGGTCGTCGGCCAGCACCACCCGCACCGGCGTCACGGCGTGCCCACCGGCAGGGCCGCCACCACGCGGGTGCCCCCGGGACCGCTGGTCACCGTGAGGTCGCCGCCGACCGCCCGGGCCCGGGTGCGCATCGACGCCAGGCCCACCCCGTCGGGCCGGCCGCCGTCACCGGGGAGGCCACCGCCGTCGTCGGACACCGTGAGCTCCAGCCGGCCCGCTCGCGCCCGCACGCCCACCTCGGCGCAGCGCGCGCCGGAGTGGCGGGCCACGTTGGTCAGCGCCTCCTGGGCGATGCGCAGCGCGGCGGTCTCGACGTCGGGCGGCAAGGGGGGCAGGGCGTCGGCGCGGACCTGCACCGGCACCGACGCGGAGACGGCCTGCGCGTGCCGCTCGATCGCCGGCACCAGCCCGACGTCGTCCAGCGCCGCCGGCCGCAGCCCGTCGATGATCCGGCGGACCTCCCCGACCGCAGAGTCGACCTCCTCGCGGAGCCGGCCGAGCAGGGGGGAGGCCGCCTGCTGGGCCTGCAGCGCCTGCACGCCGAGGCTGATCCCGGCCAGCGACGGGCCCAGCCCGTCGTGGAGGTCGCGGCGGATGCGGTCGCGCTCGGCGTGCGTCGCGGTGAGCACGCGGTCGCGCTCGCGCTCGAGGGAGTCGGCCAGCTCCAGCGCCCGCACCACGGCGGCCACCTGCGGCGTCAGCGCCGCCAGCAGCCGCTCGTCGCCCCCGGTGAACGGCTCCCCGCCGCCCCGCCGGGCGACGGCGAGGGTGCCGACGTCGCGGCCGCCGACCCGCAGCGGCAGCCGGACCGCGTCGTCGGTCACCGGCCGGCCGGTCGTGGCCGCCGTCCGGCCCTCGGGGTCGAGCACCGCGGCCCCGGGCGCGCGCAGCGCGGCGGTGACCGTCTCGAGCACCGCGGGGAGCAGGTCGGCCTCGTCCACCGCGGCCACCCGGTCGCCGAGCCGGGCCACCGCGGCGACCGGGTCGCGCCGCTCCCCGTAGACGAGGCGGTCGGCCGCCACCTGCAGCCGCGACCGCGCCGGGCTGAGCGCCACCGCGACCAGCGCGGCGGCGACCGTGCCGGGGACCGGCGACAGGCTGCGCCCGAGGGCCGCGGCGGCCACCGCGGCCACGGCCAGCCAGGCCAGCAGGACCGCGCCGGTGAGGACGCCGTACACGAGGCCCCGGGTCACCACCACGCCCAGCAGCCGGTAGCGGACCATCCCGACCGCCACCGCGAACGGGACGAGCAGCATGTGCACGCCGAACAGCCAGTCCGGCACGGGGACCAGGAAGATCGCGGCCACCAGCAGCAGGACGACGAACGCCAGCCAGGCCAGCTGCTGGCGCTCCGGCGCGCGGGCCCGCAGCAGGCGCACCACGACGCCGACCCAGATCGCCGCGGAGCCCGCGACGAACGCGGCCACCCCGGCGCCGAGGACGACGGCCGTGACGGCGTTCGCCGGCAGGTCGACCGGCGCCGGGCCGGACGCGACGTCGTCGTACGCCTCCTGACCGAGGCTGCCGCCGACCGTGACGACGGCCAGCCCCGCCGCCGCGGCCCAGAACGCCCACCGCGACCAGCGCGGGCCCAGCCGGCCGGTGGGGTAGACGGCCACCAGCAGGGTCGCCGGCACGAGCAGCGAGGGCAGCCACAGCATCGAGCCGGCCTGGGCCACGACCGGCGCCAGCGGCCAGTCGGGCTCGGCGACGTCGACGCCGTAGCCGCCGTACGCCCCCGTGCCGACGCTGCCCGCCTGGAGCACCGCGGCCAGCACGATCAGCCAGCCGACGGCGTTGCCCGGGCGCCGGTGCACGAGCAGCGCACCGACGGTCGCGGTGAGCACCGCCCACACCCCGCCGAAGGGGACCGTCGGGGCGTCGGCCATGCGCGCGTCGACCCACGCGGACAGGGCCGTCGCGGCGGCGCAGGACAGCACCGCCGCGACGGCGGCTGCGGACCCGAGCCTGCGGAGGCGCACGGCGCCAGTGTGGGGCTCCGGACGTCCCGGGTGGCCGCCCTCGTGTCCCGGATCGACCGGGAAGTCGTCCCGGCCCGGTTCCTGCGGCGGGCTCAGGCGCGGGGACGGCCGGGAGCGACACGGTCGGACCGGCCGCGAACGGCGGCCGACCGCTCCCCACCGAGGAGGCTCCCGTGTCCATCGACGCCACCACCCCCCGGACCGCGCACCGCCGGATCCCCGACCCCGCCGCGACCGCCGGCGCGGTCGTCGGCCTCGGCTGCGGCCTCGTCGGCCAGTACGTCGACACCCCCTGGCGCTCCGGCTCCGACAGCTGGGGCATCGCGTTCGCCGAGAACGGCGGCTGGGCCGCGCTCGGCGCGCTCCTCGGCTTCGTCGTCGTCGGCCTCGTCGCGGTCAGCTTCTTCGCCGCGGCCGCGCGGGACGCCGAGCCGCCCCGCACCGCCCGGCGCGCGGCGGGGCTCGCCGTCGTGGGCGCGCTGACCCTCGCCGTCTACTGGACCGGCCTGCCCGCCGTGCTCGCCGCCGGAGCGCTCGGCCTGGGCCTCGACGCCCGCGCCCGGCAGGGCCGCACCTCACCGCCCGCGGCGACGGCGCTCGTCCTCGCCGTCCTGACCGTCGCCGCCGCCGTGTGGCTCGCCCCCACCAGCTGACCCGCCCCTCCAGGAGACCGCCATGTCCCGCACCCGCCGCACCGTGCTCGCCCTGGCCGCCGTCACCGCCGGCGCCACCGTGCTCGTCACCGTTCCCGCCGGCGCCGACCAGACCCTGCGCCTCACCACGATCGCCTCGGGCAACACCGACCTCGACCTCGCGCCCGGGGAGCCCGGCCCCGGCGACACCCAGGTGTTGCACGACGAGGTCCGCGAGCGCGACGGCGGCCGCGTCGGCACCTCGGAGGGTTCGTGCACCGTCACCGGCTTCTCCGAGACCAGCCTGTCGGCCTACTGCTCGGTGACCGTGCTCTTCGACGACGGCTCGTCGCTGACCCTGCAGGGCGGCTTCGACGAGGACCCGGCGGTCGGGCCGACCGAGTTCCGCTGGGCCGTCACCGGCGGCACCGGTCGCCACCGCGGCGCGAGCGGCGAGGCGACCGGCACCTTCCGGGAGGAGCAGGTCGACGGGTTCGACGCCGTCGACCTCGAGATCCGGTTCCGCTGACCCCCGGCTACGCCGAGCTGGCCGCCCGTTCGCGGGCGGCCAGCTCGCGCTTGAGCACCTTGCCGGCGGCCGAGACGGGGATCGCGTCGATGAAGACGACGTCGCGCAGCCGCTTGTAGGGCACCACGCGCTCGTTCACCGCGGCCATCACCGACTCGGCGGTCAGCGCCTGCCCTGCCTCGTCGGCCCTGCGGACGACGTAGGCCACCGGCAGCTCCCCGGCCTCCTCGTCGGGGCGGCCGACCACCGCGGCGCCGGCCACCCCCGGCAGGCCGAACAGGATCTCCTCGAGCTCGCGCGGGAAGACGTTGTAGCCCTTGTAGAGCAGCATGTCCTTGGTCCGGTCGACGATCGACAGGTAGCCGTCCTCGTCGAGGACCCCGACGTCGCCGGAGTGGAACCAGCCGTCGGCGTCGATCGCCTCCGCCGTCGCCTCGGGCCGGTGCGTGTAGCCGCGCATCACCTGCGGGCCGCGGATGCACACCTCGCCGCGCTCGCCGGGCGGCAGCGGGGCGCCCCCACCCAGCGGCTGGATCGAGACCTCGGTGTCGAAGATCGGCACGCCGACGGTGCCGGCCTTGCGGGTGCCGGACACGAACGTCGGGTTGCCGGTGGCCATCATGGTCACCTCGGTCAGGCCGTAGCCCTCGCCGATGACGGCGTTCGGCAGCAGCGCCCGGAGCTTCTCGATGAGCGGCACCGGCAGCGGCGCGGCGCCGCTGGAGATCCCGCGCACGCTGGAGAGGTCGGCCGTCTCGATGCCCGGCACCTGCAGCAGGGCGACGAACACCGGCGGCGCCCCGCCGATGCTGGTGACCCGGTGCTTCACCGCGTCGGCCAGGTAGGCGGCCGGGTCGAAGCGCATGTGGATGACGACCGTCGTCCCGGCCAGCACCATGCCGTTGAGGTAGCCGATCGCGCCCATCGCGTGGAACCACGGCGTGAGGTTGACCAGCACCGCCGTCCCGAGCCGGGTGGGGAACTCCTCCTCGCTGCCCACCTGCTCGAGCGTCACGTCCCCGGCGTCGTCCAGGGCCGGCAGCGAGCCCGACGTCCAGCACGCCGACTGCAGCACGTTGGTGACGACGTTGCGGTGCAGCAGCTCCACGCCCTTGCTCACGCCGGTCGTGCCGCCGGTGTAGGCCAGGTGCGCGAGGTCGGCGCCGACGTCGACGCCGGCGTCGAGCTGCCGGTCGGTGGGGTCGCCGGCCAGCAGGTCGGCCAGGTCGACGTCGGTGCCGGCCAGGTCGGGCAGCCGGGCCGCGAAGTCGAGGATGTGTGCCTCGCCGGTGACGACCACGGTCTCGACCGGCGTGGCGGCCAGTGCCTCGCGGACGAAGGGCAGCACCTGGTCCCAGGTGACGACGACCTTCGCGCCGGCGTCGGTGAGCTGGGCGGCCAGGTCGGGCGCCGGCAGCAGCGGGTTGGTGGGGGAGAAGGTGGCCCCGGCCAGCAGGATCCCGTAGTACACCGCCGGGTACTGCCGGCAGTTCGGGATGTGCACCGCGACGACGTCGCCGCGGCCCACGCCGTGGTCGGCCAGCCAGTTCGCCACCGCGTGCGCGCGCCGGCCGAGCTCGGTGAACGTCAGCGGGACCTCGTGGTCGACGAAGGCGTCCCGGTCGCCCCACCGGCGGACCGCCGCGCGCAGGATCGAGCCCACCGGCACCTGCGGGTAGTCCAGCGACCGCGGCAGCCCGGGCGGCCAGCTGGCGGCGGTGGGCGCGGGCTGCGTGGCGGTCATGCGGGTCCTCTCCGATACGGGCAGGTACCGGCACGTTAGCGTGACGCAGGTCACGAGCGGGAGGGGGCGGGATGGGGGCGGAGCGGACGGCGCTGGTGCTCGGCGGCGGCGGCATCACCGGCATCGCGTGGGAGATCGGCGTGCTGGCCGGCCTGGCCGAGGCCGGGGTCGACCTCACCGGCGCCGACCTGGTCGTGGGCACCTCGGCCGGCTCGGTGGTGGGCGCGCAGGTGACCTGCGGCGGCGCTCCGGAGTTCCTCTTCGAGCGGCAGCTCGAGCCGCCGTCGGCCGAGCGCGTCGCGCGGATGACCCGCGCCGACCTGGCCCGGTACGGCTGGGCGATGCTGGCCAGCCGCGGGCGCGACGTCGAGTTCCGCCGCCGGGTCGGGGCGCTGGCCCTCCGGGCGGAGGCGGCCGGTCTCACCCCCACCGAGCAGGAGCGGCTCGACGTCATCGGCTCGCGGCTGCTGAGCACCGAGTGGCCGCGGCGGCGGCTGGTGGTCACCGCCGTCGACGCGCACACCGGCGAGTTCCGGCCGCTCGACCGCGACTCCGGCGTGCCGCTGGTGCGCGCGGTGGCGGCCTCCTGCGCGGTGCCCGGCGTCTACCCGCCGGTGACGATCGACGGGCGGCGCTACGTCGACGGCGGCATGCGCTCGGCGGCCAACGCCGACCTGGCGGAGGGCTGCGACCGGGTCGTCGTCCTGGCGCCGATCGCGCGGGGCGCCGGGCCCATGACCGGCGTCGACGCGCAGGTGCGCCGGCTGGGGGCGCGGGCCGCCGTCGTCACGCCCGACGAGGCGAGCCGCGCGGCGATCGGGCGGAACGTGCTCGACCCGGCCGCCCGGGCGCCGTCGGCGCGGGCCGGCCGCGCCCAGGCGAAGTCGGTGGTCGACCGGGTCGCCGCCGCCTGGGCGTGAGCGGAGTGCCAGGGGCGCGCTTTCCGCGCCCTCGCACTCCGCACCGGTTCACACGGCGGGTTCGGAGACGAGCGAGCCGGCCCGGTGCCGGGTGCGCAGCTCGGTCTTGAGGACCTTGCCGCTGGGGTTGCGCGGCAGCGGCCCGCCGATCGAGTACTGCCGCGGGTTCTTGTAGCCGGCCAGCCGCTCCCGGCACCACGCCGCGAGCTCGTCCGGCGTCGGCGGGTCGGCCGGGTCGCGGGGGGCGACGACGGCCAGCGGCGCCTCGCCGTACCGGGTGTCGGGGACGCCGATCAGCGCGACCTCGCCGACCTTCGGGTGCCCGGCCAGGACGTCCTCGACCTCGGCGCAGTAGATGTTCTCCCCGCCGGAGATGATCATGTCCTTCTTGCGGTCGACGACGTAGAAGTAGCCGTCCTCGTCCTGGCGCACGAGGTCGCCGGAGTGGAACCAGCCGCCGGCGAAGGCCTCGGCCGTCGCCTCCGGCTTGCCCCAGTACTCCTTCATGACCATCGGGCTGCGGTAGACGATCTCGCCGACCTGCCCGCGGGGGACGTCGTCCATCTGCTCGTCGACGACGCGCACCTCGACGTTGAGCATCGGCGTGCCCACCGAGCCGATCTTGCGCACCGAGTCCTCGCCGCGCAGGAAGCACGTGACCGGGCTGCACTCGGTCTGCCCGAACGCGGTGACGACCTCCGCCTGCGGGAAGGTGTCGATCATCGTGCGCAGCAGGGCGGTGGACGCCGGGGCGGCGCCCCAGGAGATGCGGCGCAGGTGCGACAGGTCGCGCGCGGCGATGTCGGGCACCGCCACCACGGCGGCCCACATGGCCGGCACGAGGAAGATGTTGGTGATCCGCTCGCGCTCGATCAGGTCGAGCGTGGCCACCGGGTCGAACCCGCCCGACCTGAGGATCACGTGGGTGCCGCCGAGCAGCAGCGGGGGCAGCCCGCCGGCGAGGCCGGCGATGTGGAACAGCGGCGCGCCGGGGCAGCCGACCCGGTCGCCGGGGTCGACGCCCAGGTGGGTGACCTGGCTGAACGCGTGCAGCAGCAGGTTGCGGTGGGTCAGCACCGCGCCCTTGGGCCGCCCCGTCGTCCCCGACGTGTACATGATGAACGCCGGCTGCTGCTCGTCGACGGCGATGTCCAGCGGTTCGGGGGACGCGGCGGCGACCGCGGCCTCGAACGGCTCGCTGCGCGGCCCCACCCGCGCCGAGCCGACGACCAGCACGGTGCGCACGGCGGGCGCCTGCTCCAGCGCCTTGGCCGCCACCTCCGCCAGCGGGTCGTCGACGACGAGCGCGGTCGCGCCGCTGTCGGCGAGCACGTAGGCCACCTCGTCGGCGACCAGCCGGAAGTTCACCGGGACGACGACCGCGCCCAGCCGGACCCCGGCCAGGTAGGACTCCCACACCTCCAGGCCGTTGAGCCCGAGGACGGCGACGCGGTCCCCGCTGCCCACCCCGCGCTCGGCCAGCGCCCGCGCCAGCCGGGTGACCCGCTCGTCCAGCTCGGCGTAGGTGCGCCCGCTCCGGTCGAAGCGCAGGGCGTTCGCGTCCGGCGTCGTGCGCGCCCACCGGGCCAGCTGGTCGGCCGTGGTCATGCCGCGGCCCTGCAGGACGGGAACGGTCATCGGTGCTCCTCACCGGCCGCCGGGGTGTGACCCGCGTCATGCTGGTGGCGAGGGAGCGGAACGGTCAACCCTGACCGCGTCGCGGCGGCGGCACCGGTCCGCGCCGGGCCGGGGTGCGGGCCGCGGCGCCCACCACGAGCGGGTTGAGCAGCACCGCGTCGAGCTCCGCGGCCTGGTCGCGCAGCCGCTGCTCGAAGGTCTCCGGCCCGATCTCCGCCGCGGTGGCCACCCCGGTGCGCTCGATCACCGGCAGCAGGCTGGTGACGTCCCCGCCGATGATCGAGTAGCCCAGCGCGCCGCCGCCCTGCTCGACGGGTGCGGCGGAGGTGAGCGTCGTCCGCGCGAGCCCGGCGGCGGTGAAGACGCCGGTCAGGCGCAGCGCCATGTCGACCGGGCGGCCCGCCCGCCGGAGCGTCTCGAGGAACCAGCCGTTGAAGGCGGTGAGCAGCGGCAGCTCCGGCAGCGCGCCGCGGGTGCCGAGGGCCACGTCGAGGAAGGCGACGACCCCGCCGGGCCGCACGAGGTCGGCCGCGAGCGCCACCAGGGCCACCGGGTCGTCGAGGTGGAGCAGGAGGAACCGGCCGACCACGGCGTCCAGCGGCTCCGTGGGACGCCAGCTGGCGACGTCGGCCTGCTCGAAGCGCACGTTGGCCAGGCCGGCGTCGGCAGCGCGGCGCCGGGCCAGCTCCAGCGGGCGCTCGGCGGCGTCCACCCCGACGACCGTGCCCATCGGCCCGACGCGCCGGGCGACCGCGAGGGTCACGTCGCCGGGACCGCAGCCGAGGTCGGCCACCGCCATCCCGGCCCGCAGGCCGGCGGCGTCCAGCCACTGCGCGGTGGCCGGGCCGTACAGCCGCGAGACCGCGGCCAGCCGGGCCATCTCCGCGTCGGCAGTGCCGAGCACGTACTCGTGCACGCCGGCCCGGTCCATCCCGCCATGCTGCCCGCGGGCGGGCCGGGCGTCACCTCCCGGGCGCCCCGTAGAGGTAGCGCCGGGCGAGCCGCTTCCAGAGAGCGACGTGGGGGTCCGTGGCGGGTGGCCGGTCCTCGAAGGCGTAGACGATCGCGACGCCCCGCATGCTCGTGAACAGCAGCTCGCACAGCTCCGCGTACAGCGGCGCCGCGGCGATCTCCGGGCCCCAGATCTCGTCGGCGACGGCCCGGATCGCCGCGCGCAGCCGCCGTTCCTGCGCGCGCAGCGCCACCCGCAGCTCGGCGTCGGTACGGGCGGCCACCCACAGCTCCATCGCGGCCCAGAACGGCGGCTCGTGGAAGGTCGCCCACATCAGGTCCAGCGCCCGGTCCACCCGGTCGGGCCCGGGGGGCTGGTCGGCCATGAGCGCGGCCGCCCGGTCCCGCAGCTCGGTCAGCCGGGTCGTGACCAGGTGCTCGGCCGCGGCGACCAGCAGCTCCCCGCGCGAGGGGAAGTGGTGCAGCAGCCGGCCCCGCGAGACGCCGGCGCGCGCCTGCACCGCCAGCGTCGAGGCGCCGGCGTAGCCGTCCTCGACCAGGCAGGTCACCGCCGCCTCGAGGATCAGCGCGCGGCTGTCGGCCGTGCGGCGGGCCCGCGCACCCCCGGGGGCGGGCGGGTCGGTCGGCGGCGCGGTCACCGCGCGAGCGTAGGGCCCGGCGGCCGCCCCCGGCACGCCGGCAGTCACCGTTGACCGTTCCGTCGGGCCGGTGCCAGGGTGAGCCGGGTCACCCCCACGGCGGAAGGGCGCGGCGCGTGGACTTCGACGACACCCCCGACGAGGCGGCCTACCGGGCGCACGTGCGCGCCGTGCTCGAGGAGCACGCCGGCGAGCTGCTGCACACCGCGCCGGGGGAGGAGGCGCCCGACGCCGCCCGCCACGAGGCCGGGATGCGCCGCACCCAGCGGGTCCTCGCCGAGGCGGGCCTGGTCGGGGTGACCTGGCCGCGCGAGCACGGCGGGCAGGGCGGCACGCTGGTCCAGCAGGCGATCGTGGCGCAGGAGCTGGCCCGCGCCCGGGTGCCCACGCTGATCAACCACATCGGGCTCGGCATGTGCGGCCCGACGGTGATCGCGCACGGCAGCGACGACCAGAAGCGGCGCTACCTGGCGCGGCTGCTGCGCGCCGACGACGTCTGGTGCCAGCTGTTCAGCGAGCCGGCCTCGGGCTCGGACCTGGCGGCGCTGCGCACCACCGCCGTCCGCGACGGCGACGACTGGGTGGTCAACGGCCAGAAGGTGTGGACGACGCTGGCGCACGTCGCCGACTTCGGGATCCTGCTCACCCGCACCGACCCGAGCCGCCCGAAGCACGCCGGGCTGACCATGTTCGTCGTCGACATGCACGCCCCGGGCGTCACCGTGCGGCCGCTGCGCCAGATGGCCGGCGGCGCCGGGTTCAACGAGGTCTTCCTCGACGACGTCCGCATCCCCGACGCCGAGCGGCTCGGCGAGCCGGGGGAGGGCTGGCGGGTGGCGCTCACCACGCTGATGAACGAGCGCTTCGCCATCGGCGGCGCCGGCACCGACCTGGGGCAGCCGGTGGAGGCGCTGGTGGCGCACGCCCGCGACCGGCTGCCCGGCCTGGACGCCGAGCGGCAGGCGCTCGCCCGGCAGGCGGTCGGCCGGGCCGTCGTCGCGGCGCTGGCCACGCGCTACACCGGTTACCGGCGGTTCACCACGCTCAGCCAGGGCGGCATCCCGGGGCCGGAGGCCAGCGCCGGCAAGCTCGCCGGCACCGCCGCGGCGAAGCTCGTGGCCGACGCCGGGGTGCGGCTGCTCGGCGAGGACGCGGTGTTCATGGCGACGGCCGACGGCGACGACACCTGGCAGCGGACCCAGGCCTACCTGCCCGGGCTGGCCATCGCCGGCGGCACCGACCAGGTGCTGCGCAACATCCTCGGCGAGCGGGTGCTGGGCCTGCCGCCGGAACCGCGCACCGACAAGACGGCGCCGTTCTCCGGGGGCCCGCGGTGAACTTCGACCTCGACACCGACCAGCGCGACGCGGCCGCCGCGGCGCGGGAGTTCTACACCGAGCAGGCCTCGCCGTCGGCCGCCCGCGACGCGCTCGAGTGCGGCCCCGTCCGCCCCGGGCACGAGGCGCTGGCCGAGATCGGCTTCCTCGGCATCACCGTGCCCGAGCCGGCCGGCGGGGCCGGGCGCGGGCTGCTCGACCTCGCCGTCGTGGCCGAGCAGGGCGGCGCCGTCCTGGCCGGCCCCTCGCTGGTCACGGCGGCCCGGGCCGCCGTCCTGCTCGCCGACGAGCCGGAGCTCGCGGCGCGGCTGGCCGACGGCTCCACCGCGTTCGCCGTCGTCGACGGGTCGGCCCCGGCGATCGACGCCGCCGGTGCCACGACCTTCCTCGCCCTGGACGGCGACGACCTGGTGGTGGGGGAGGGCGAGGCCACGCCGGGCACCGCGATGGACGCGACCCGCGGGCTGGCCAGGGTGCGGCTGACCTCGCGGCGGGTGCTGCGCTCCGGTGCCGGCGAGCTGTGGGCGCGGGCGCGGCAGGTCGGCGCGGTGGTGCTGGCGGCCGAGGACCTCGGCGCGGCCGACCGCGCGGTGGCCCTCGGCGTGGCCTACGCGCAGGAGCGCGAGGCCTTCGGCCGGCGGATCGGCTCCTACCAGGCCGTCAAGCACATGCTGGTCGACGCCTGGGTGGGGGTGGAGACGCTGCGCTCGCTGGTGTGGTGGGCGGCGTGGGCCGCCGACGCGGCGCCCGGCGAGCTGCCGCTGGCCGCCTCCGCCGCGAAGGCGCAGGCGGCCAGCGCGCTCGAGCGGGCCGCCGAGACGCTGATCCAGGTGCACGGCGGCATCGGGTTCACCTGGGAGCACGATGCCCACCTGTTCTGGCGGCGGGCGAAGGTCGACCGGCTGCTGCTCGGCGACGAGGCCGAGCACCTGGACGCCGTCGCCCGGCTGGCCGTGGCCGGGGCGCTGGGCGGGTGACGTACACCGAGGTGCGCTACGAGGTCGCCGACCGCGTCGCGACGATCACGTTGCACCGGCCGGAGGCGCGCAACGCCTTCACCGCGACGATGGCCGACGAGCTGGCGCGGGCCGCGGGCGCCGCCGACGCCGACGACGAGGTGCGGGTGGTCGTGGTGACCGGCGCGGGGTCGGCGTTCTGCGTCGGCGCCGACCTGTCCGGCGGGCGGGGCACGTTCGACAGCGCGCGGGTGGCGGACCGGCCGGCCGGGCCGATGAGCGGGACGATCGGCGGCGTCCCGCGCG
This sequence comes from Geodermatophilus sp. SYSU D00815, assembly GCF_054050035.1. NCBI lineage: Bacteria > Bacillati > Actinomycetota > Actinomycetes > Geodermatophilales > Geodermatophilaceae > Geodermatophilus > Geodermatophilus sp. SYSU D00815. Next base: position 112,292 of record NZ_JBJGYO010000006.1, read on the forward strand.
ACCGCGGCGGGGTGGTGTCGCTGGCCTTCGCCGCGCTGCGCAAGCCGGTGATCGCCGCCGTCAACGGCGTCGCGGTGGGCATCGGGGCGACGATGACGCTGCCGATGGACGTGCGCATCGCCGCGGAGTCGGCGCGCTTCGGCTTCCCGTTCGTCCGCCGCGGGATCCTCCCCGAGGCGGCGTCGGGCTGGTTCCTGCCGCGGGTGGTGGGCATCAGCCAGGCGGTCGAGTGGGTGGCCACCGGCCGGGTCTTCGACGCCGCCGAGGCGCTGCGCGGCGGGCTGGTCTCCCGCGTCGTCCCCGACGACGAGCTCCTGCCGGCCGCACGCGCGCTGGCCGCGGAGGTCGTCGAGAACACCTCGGGCGTGGCGGTGGCCGCCGCGCGCCGGCTGATGTGGTCGATGCTCGGGGCGCCGTCCCCGTGGGACTCCCACCGCCTGGAGTCGCAGGCGCTCATGGCCCTCGGCGCCGGCCCCGACGCCGCCGAGGGCGTGGCCTCGTTCCTCGAGAAGCGGCCCCCGGGGTTCACCGCCCCACCCGGCGACGCGGCCGGCATCCCGCCCTGGCCGCGCCCGCCGGACGACCTCCGCCCGGCCTGAGCCGGGGCCCGTCGCCGACTTCAGCGGTTCTTCAGCGCCCGGCGCGACCGTCCTCGCATCCGGAGCCGACCGGCTCCCGCCCGAGGAAGGCCCCCGCCATGACCCGCATCTCCCGCACCCTGGTCCGCACCGCCGTCCCGACCGCCGTGGTCGCCGCCGCCGTCGCGTTCGCCGGTCCCGCCTCCGCCACCGAGGTGCCGTTCAACGCCTACGACGACAACGGCAACGGCTACATCGACGCCTACGGCTTCGACGCGAACTACGACGGGTGGGAGGACACCTGGGCGTTCGACGCGAACGAGAACGGCTACGCCGAGCAGATCGCCGAGGACACCGACCTCGACGGCTACGCCGACACCTGGTCGTTCGACTCCGACGAGGACGGCCTCGTCGAGGAGGTCGGCGTCGACACCACCTACAACGGCGCGCCGGACGTGTGGGGCGTCGACGAGGACTACGACGGCTACGCCGACGTCCTCTACTACGACACCAACGACGACGGCTACGCCGACTACTACGAGGCCGCCTATGACACGGCCTACGCCTACACGACGGTGAGCTACGTGTTCGTCGAGGCCTACGGCTACACGTACTGGGAGGTCAGCTACGAGTACGGGTACAGCTACCTGGTCTCCGACGACGCCGGCGACGAGACCGCGAGCGGGATCGCCTCCCTGACCACGGGCCAGCCCGAGCAGGCGTTCTCGACGACGCCGGACGGCGCCGCGGTGGTGGCCGACACCCTGGCGGGCCTGCTCGGGTTTTGACCGGACCCGTGCCCCGCGACGTTCAGACCGACGCCAGCCCGAGAGCCCGGGCCCGGACCGCCAGCTCCGGGACCCGGGCCGGGCCGTCGCCCACCCCCAGCTTCCGGCAGAGGTCGTCGAGGACGGCGGCCACGTCCTCGACCGGCAGCGCCAGCGCCTCGGCGAGCAGCTCCTCCGGCCGCCCCGCGCGGAACGCCCCGGCGGGAGCGGCGAGGACGGCGGCGAGGACCTCGGCCTCTCGCGCCGGCAGCTCGCGGAGCACCGCGAGCGGGGCGTCGAGGGTGACCACCGAGGACTCCTCGGCCGGCGGCGCGGCCCGGCTCGACGAGCGGAACAGCAGCGGGGTCTCGCCGATCCGCACCACCGCCCCGTCGCGCAGCAACCGGCGCCCGCGCACCTGCCGACCGTCGACCAGCGAGCCGTTGCGCGACCCGTCCACCAGCACCCAGCCCAGCCGGCACCACTCCAGCCGGGCGTGGGCCCGCGACACCTCCCGGTCCCAGCCGAGGGTCACCTGGTTGCCGGGGGCGCGGCCGATCGTCACCGGCGACCGGGCGGCGTCGAGGACGACGACCTGCTGCTCGCCGGCCGCGTCCCGGTAGAGCAGGAACGGCCGGCTCTCCCGCTCGACGCCCCGCAGGTCCTCGGTGGCCAGCACCGCCCGCTCCAGGTCGCGCAGCTCCGGCCCCGGATCGGCGCCGAGCTCCTCGCTGAGCACCCGGCGGCCCGCGCGGAGCACGGCCAGGGCGTCGCCCGCCCGCCCGCTGCGGTAGAGCGCCAGCACCAGCAGGGCCCGCAGGTGCTCGTGCAGCGGTGCCGCGGCCACCAGGTCGGCGAGCTCGGGCACCACCTCCGCGTGCCGGCCCAGGGCCAGGTGCGCCTCCATCCGCGTGCCGACCGCGGCCAGCCGGTCCTCCTCCAGCGCGGCCAGCTCCGCCTGCAGCCCGGGCTCGTCGGCCAGGTCGGCCAGCGCGGAACCGCGCCACAGGCCGAGCGCCTCGTCGAGTGCGGCGACCGCCGCGCCGGGCCGGCTCCCGCGCAGCGCCGCCCGGCCGCGCTCGACCGCGGCGCGGAAGCGCAGCAGGTCGAGCCGGTCCGGCGGCACCTCCAGGGCGTAGCCGGGTTCGCGGCGGACGACGGTCAGCCCGCTGCCGCCGGCGGTGAGCAGCTTGCGCAGGGTCGAGACGTGCACCTGCAGGGTGTTGCGGACCTTGTCGTTGGCCTCCTCGCCCCACAGCAGGTCGACCAGCCGGTCGGCCGACACGGTGCGCCCGCCCGCGAGCAGCAGGGCGGCCAGCAGCAGCCGCTGCTTGCGCCCGCCGAGGGGCAGCGGCCCGCCGCCGGCGTGCACCTCGAGCGGCCCGAGCACCCGGCACTCGACGAGGGTCGCGGCATCGGGGGCGGCGGTCACGGCGGGCATGGTGCCACCTGGAGCGGCGGATCGGCCCCGGATCGCGCCCCCCGCCCGCCCGGGGGCTGCAGCGATGCCGGCGGCTGTCGACCCGCGGTGGGATCGCGCCGCCGGAGAACCACCCGCACCCGGCTCCCGGTGGCGTCCGGCTAGAAGGTGAAGGCGCCCGCGGGGGGGTCGAGGTGGCGCAGCAGCGTCTCGCCGAGGTCGCGCATCGCGGCCACCTGCTCGGGGGAGAGCTGGTCGAACAGGTGCGTGCGCACGCTCTCCACGTGCACCGGCGCGGCGGCCTCCAGCGCGGCGAACCCCTCGTCGGTGAGCACGGCGAGCAGGCCGCGGCCGTCGTCGGGGCAGACCTCCCGGCGCACCCAGCCGCGCTCCTCGAGCCGCGACACCGCGTGCGAGAGGCGGCTGCGGGAGGACAGGCACCGGTCGGCCAGCTGGCTCATCCGCAGCCGCCGCTCGGGCGCCTCCGACAGCGCCACGAGGATCTCGTAGTAGGCGTGCGAGATCCCGGTGGCGTGGGTGAGCTCGCGGTCGAGCCGGTCCTGCAGCAGCATCGAGCTGAACAGCCAGGCACGCCAGGCCTTCTGCTCCTCGGCGTCGAGCCAGCGGGGCGCGCTCACCGCGGCGCCCGGCTGTGAGGAAGGCGACACCTGCGTGGTCATGCCTCCAGGGTACTGGCGGAATAGTCAAGCTCTCAACTACGCTGAGGCCGGGCAGAAGGTACAACGCTCAACCACTCTGAGGAGCACTTCCGATGACCAGCACCCAGACCACCCAGATCCCCGGCTACGTCGTCGGCACCTGGGACATCGACGCGTCGCACTCGACCGTCGGCTTCTCCGTCCGCCACATGATGGTCAGCAAGGTGCGGGGCTACTTCCGCGAGTTCTCCGGCGAGATCGTGACCGCCGAGGACCCGGCGCAGTCCACCGTGACCGCCACCATCGACCTGGGTTCGATCGACACCCGTCAGGAGCAGCGTGACGCGCACATCCGCTCCGCCGACTTCTTCGACGTCGAGAACCACCCGCAGATGACCTTCCGGTCCACCGCCGTCCGCACCGACGGCGCCGACTGGTTCATCGACGGCGAGCTGTCCCTCAAGGGCAACACCAAGCCGGTCACCCTGGCCCTGGAGCTCAACGGCTTCGGCCCGGACGCCTACGGCGGCTACCGCGCCGGCTTCTCGGGCAAGACCGAGATCAACCGCAACGACTTCGGCGTCGACATCAAGATGCCGATGGACGGCGGCGGCGTCGTCGTCGGCGACAAGGTGAGCGTCGAGCTCGAGATCGAGGCCGTGCTCCGCAAGGCCTGATCGCCGCAGACCTCCCGAAGGGCCCCGGGTTCTCCCGGGGCCCTTCGTCGTCCCCAGCCGGTTCACGGCCGGCTCCCGGGAACTCCCCGGGGTCCGCGGCCGACAGTGGGGTCGTGAGGTCCGTCGTGCCCTGGTCCGCCACCGCGGCCCGGCTGCTGCTGGGCGGCGTCCTGCTCGTCGCCGGCGCGCTGAAGCTCCCCGACCCGGCCGCTGCGGTGCGCGCGGTGCGCGCCTACCGGCTGCTGCCCGAGCCGCTCGTCGCGCCGGTCGCCTTCGGCCTGCCCGTGGTGGAGGTCGCCGTCGGGCTGGCCCTGCTGGCGGGCGTGTTCGTGCGCACCGCCGCGATCGCCGCCGCCGTGCTGCTCGCCGTCTTCACCGCCGCCGTGGCCTCCGCCTGGGCCCGCGGGCTGCGGATCGACTGCGGCTGCTTCGGCGGCGGGGGCGAGGTGGCCGCGGACGGCACCGCGTACCCCGCGGAGGTGCTGCGCGACGGCGCGCTGCTCCTCGTCGCCCTCGCGCTCGCCCGGTGGCCCCGCTCGCGGCTGGCCCTGGGCGGTCGCCCGCTCCCCGAGGAGGAACCCGCCCGTGTCCCGTGACGCCGCCCGCGCGGCCGCCCGCCGCCGCATCGCCGAGAAGCGGGCCGCCGAGGCCGCCGCCCGCGTCCGCGCGCAGCGCCGCCGGCGCCTGCTCGGCGGGCTCGTCGCCGCCGCGCTGGTCGCCGTGGCCGTCGTCGTCACCGTCGTCGTCCAGGGCCACCGCACGGCGACCGCCGCCGACGCGCCGGTGCCGGCCCACACCACCGACGACGGGACCGCCGTCGCCGTCGGCTCCGCCGACGCGCCGGTGACCGTGGACGTCTACGAGGACTTCCAGTGCCCGGTCTGCAAGACCTTCGAGGAGGAGTCGGGGGCCACGCTGGCGTCGCTGGTCGCCGACGGCACCGTGCGGCTGCGCTACCACGGCATGGCGTTCCTGGACACGAGCGCGAACGACGACTACTCCACCCGCGCCCTCAACGCCGCCGCGGTCGTCCTCGACGCCGCCGGCCCCGACGCGTTCCGGGCCTTCCACGACCTGCTCTTCGCCGACCAGCCGGCCGAGGGCGGCCCGGGCCTGACCGACGAGCAGCTGGTGGAGCACGCCGCCGAGGCCGGCGCGAGCGGCGCCGAGGTCGAGCGGGCCATCGGCGACCTCGCCTACGGCGACTGGGTGCAGCGGGTCACCGACGCGGCCTCGCGGGACGGCGTCACCGGCACCCCGACCGTCCTCGTCGACGGCGAGCAGCTCGCCGACCTCTCCGCCGACGCGCTGAGCGCCGCCGTCTCCGCCGCCGCGCGGGGCTGAGCGGGCAGGATCCGTCCGGAGGGGTTCCGGACGGCGGGGGAGACGGGTGGCGCGGGGGCGGTGGCGGTCGACGCCGTACGTGCTGCTCGCCGGCGGCTTCCTGGTCATGCTGCTGGCCGGCTCCGCCGCCGGGCGGTACTCGCCCGGCTGGTTCGACCCCGGCGACCCCCTGCCGTGCGGCTGCTCGCCGGAGGAGGCGGCCTCGGCGCGCGCGTCGCTGTGGATCTGGGTCGCCGCCGGCGCGGTGGGCGCGCTCGCCGGGACGCTGCTGCTCGTCCGGCGGCTGGACCCGGCGCCGCGGCGTCCGGCGGGTCCGCTGCCCACCGCCGCGCACGCGCTGCTCGCGGGGATGGTGGGCTTCGTCGTCCCCGTGGTGCTGTTCCTGCCGGTGGTCTTCCTGCTGCTCGTCGGGGACCACCTCGTCCCGCTCGCCGCCCTCGGGGCGTGGCTCGTCCACGCCGCGGCGGTCGCCGGCGCGGACCGGGGGGTCGGTGCGGAGTGGTCGTCGCCGCGCCGGTCGTGGCTGACCGGCCTCGCGGCGGGGGCGCTCGGGTCGGGCGCCGCGTGGGCGGTGCTGCTGGCCTGGCCGACGGCGCGGAACGCGGTGCCCGCCGTCGTCGACGCGGCGGTCGTCGCGCTGACCGTGCTGGCCGCGCGCACCCTGCTCGCCCCGCGCGGCGGCGGCAGCCGGGCCGGCCGCGTGGTCGGGACGGTTGCTGCCGCGGGAGCGGTCGCGCTGGTCGTCGTCGCCGTCCTGGCCCCCGCCGCGCTGCTGCCGCGTCCGGAGCCCGTCGTCGCGGCGGGTCCGGTTCCAGCGGTGCCGACGACCGAGCCGCCGGTCGCGCCCCCGACCGGCGCTGCGCCCGCGCCGGCGACCACGCCCCCGCCGGTCGAGGCGGAGGTGCCGTGCGACCCGGCCGACCTGCGCTTCGCGGTGACCGGCTGGGACGCCGCGATGGGCGCCCGATCCGCCGCGGTCGAGGCGACCAACACCGGGACGCGACCGTGCTGGGTGGCAGGCGTGCCCGTGGTGACGCTGCTGCAGGGCGGCCGGCCGCTGGCGCTGACCGTCGAGGAGGGGCGGACCGCCGACGGCTCCCCACCGGTCGTCCAGCGGGTCGGCCTCGCGCCGGGCGGGCACGCCTACGCGCTGCTGGACTGGCGCACCTACGCCGGCTGGGCGGACGCGGAGACCCCGCAGTCGGTGACCGTCGCGCTCGCCCCCGGCGCGCCCGCGGTCGACGTCCCGGTCGCCGGCGGGCACGGTCCGGCGCCGTTCGACATCGCCGACGGCGGCACGTGGGGCATCGCGCCCTGGGCGCCGCCCTGGAACTGAGCGCGGGGACACTGGCGGCATGGCCGTCTCCTCGCCGACCCGCACCCGCTTCCCGTCCTCGGCGCTCGTGGCCGTCGGCCTCGCCGCGGGCTTCGGCGTCGCGCAGGGCACGGGTGTGCGGGCCCTCGGGGGCGCGCTGCTGGCGGTCTGCGGGGTGGGCGCCGCCGCGCTGTGGGTCCGCCGGCGCGGCTGGGCGGTCGCCGCGGGGCTGGGGCTGCTGTACCTGGGCGCCTTCGTGCTCGCCCACGTGCTGGCCCTCGGGGTGGGGCTGAACTCCTGGCTGGCGGTGGCGTTGGTCACGATCACCGCCGCCGGGGTGACGTACGCCGTGGCCGACCGGGACGCCGTCCGCGGCTGAGCCCCTACAGTGGGAAGGTCGCCGCCCCGGCGACCGTTGCACGAGATGCCGCGCGCGCAGACGCCGGCGGCGTCCCCGAACCCCCTGAGGTGCCCTCCCGCATGCCCACCCGCGACGACCTGCGCAACGTGGCGATCATCGCCCACGTCGACCACGGCAAGACCACCCTGGTCGACGCCCTCCTCCGCCAGGCCGGCGCGCTCGGCCGCGCCAAGGGCGAGGGCACGGACGCGGACACCACGCAGGACCGCGTCATGGACTCGATGGACCTCGAGCGCGAGCGCGGCATCACCATCCTCGCCAAGAACACCGCCATCCGGCTGGCCGACGAGGACGGCAACCCGGTCACGGTGAACATCGTCGACACCCCCGGCCACGCCGACTTCGGCGGCGAGGTCGAGCGCGGCCTGTCGATGGTCGACGGCGTCGTCCTGCTCGTCGACGCCTCCGAGGGCCCGCTGCCGCAGACCCGCTTCGTGCTGCGCAAGGCGCTCGGCCAGCGCAAGCCGGTGATCCTCGTGGTCAACAAGACCGACCGCTCCGACGCCCGCATCGCCGAGGTCGTCGACGAGACCTACGAGCTGTTCATGGAGCTGCTCGAGGACAACGGCCTGGGCGAGGAGGCGCTGGAGTTCCCGATCGTCTACTCCAACGGCAAGACCGGCCAGGCGTCGCTGACCCGCCCGGCCGACGGCACCTCGCCGGACAGCCCCGACCTCGCGCCGCTGGTAAAGACGCTGCTGGAGACCATCCCGGCGCCCACCTACGACGCCGAGGAGCCGCTGCGCGCCCAGGTCACCAACCTCGACGCCTCGCCCTACCTCGGCCGGCTGGCGCTACTGCGCATCCACTCCGGCACGCTCAAGAACGGCCAGCAGGTCGCCTGGTGCAGGACCGACGGCACGATCTCGCGGGTCAAGATCACCGAGCTGCTCATGACCGAGGGGCTCACCCGCACGCCGGCCGAGAGCGCCGGCCCCGGCGACCTCGTGGCCATCGCCGGCATCGAGGACGTCATGATCGGCGACACGCTCGCCGATCCCGAGGACCCGCGCCCGCTCCCGCCGCTGACCGTCGACGAGCCGTCGATCTCGATCACCATCGGCATCAACACCTCGCCGATCTCCGGCCGCTCCGGCAAGAAGCTCACCGCCCGGCTGATCAAGAACCGCCTCGACCAGGAGCTGGTCGGCAACGTGTCGGTGCGCATGCTGCCCACCGACCGCCCCGACACCTGGGAGATGCAGGGCCGCGGCGAGCTGGCGCTGGCCATCCTGGTCGAGCAGCTGCGCCGGGAGGAGTTCGAGCTCACCGTCGGCCGGCCGCAGGTGGTCACCAAGGAGATCGACGGCAAGCTGCACGAGCCGATGGAGCGGGTCACCATCGACACCCCCGGCGAGTACGTCGGCACGCTGACCCAGGCGCTGGCCGCCCGCAAGGGCCGCATGGAGAACCTGGTGCACCACGACACCGGCTGGGCGCGGCTGGAGTACGTCGTCCCCTCGCGCGGCCTGATCGGGTTCCGCACCGAGTTCCTCACCGAGACCCGCGGCACCGGCGTCCTCAACCACAACCTGGAGGGCTACGAGCCCTGGCAGGGCGAGATGCGCGCCCGGCCGACCGGCTCCCTGGTGGCCGACCGGCAGGGCGTGGCGACGTCGTACGCGATGTTCTCGCTGCAGGAGCGCGGCCAGCTCATGGTCGCCCCGGGCACCGAGGTGTACGAGGGCATGATCGTCGGCGAGAACTCCCGCCCCGACGACATGGACGTCAACATCACCAAGGAGAAGAAGCTCACCAACATGCGGTCCTCGACCGCCGAGGAGCTCGAGCGCCTGGTGCCGCCGAGGATCCTCAACCTGGAGCAGGCGCTGGAGTTCTGCGCCGAGGACGAGTGCGTCGAGGTCACCCCGGCCGCCGTCCGCATCCGCAAGGTGATCCTCGACCAGAACGAGCGCGGCAAGGCCAAGAACCGCAAGCCCAAGGCCTGACCCGCGGCCGAGAAGGCAGTTCGTGCACGGCTCGGCGGCGTGTCCGCGCGTGTCTCGTGCACCGACCGCCATCTCGCCCTGCCGAGCGCTGCGCGGCGGCCGCGCCGGGCGGACGTGGCCGTCCGGTCACGGTTCGTCGCGACGGGCCGGACCGGTCCGCCACGCCGCCCGGGCCCTGCCGCTGACCTGCGGACACGCCGCCCTACGTTCAGATCGGACCCGTCCGCGGAGCGGGTCGACGGTCGAGCGAGGAGAGGCGGCGCGAGCGCCAGATGACGATCACACGGACGGCCCTCGGCAGGAACGGTTTCCGGGGCGGGATCGACGTCCGGGTGAGTCTGCGCCACGACGCCGGGACGGCGAGCGACTCGGCCTTCGACGGCGCCTGGTGGCCGCGCGGGTACGACCTCACCGTCGAGCTGCCCGAGCTGATCGCCGAGCTCGGCCGCCGCGGCGTGCGCGTCGAGCGGTTCACGTACTCGCTCGAGGCCTGGGAGCAGATCCCGCGCAAGATCGCCGTCCTCGGCCGGGTCATCCGCACCGGCGGGTTCCGCAGCATGGACCGCCAGGTGGTCTGCATCAGCTGGGAGGGCGGCGCGAAGCGGGCCGACCTGCTCGTCGTCCCGCCGGAGACCGACGTCGTCACCGGGGCCCGGGCCCTGCGGCTGTGCACCCGGCGCGGGCTGCCCCGCTCGCCGCAGATGGTGCTCGCCGCGGCGCGGGCCACCCCGATCCCGCAGGTCCCGGAGCTGACGCCGGCGAGCTGACCGGCTGCGCCCTGGGCGAACCGGCTGGACGGCGGCGGGGCGGCTCGGCTGGGGTGGGGGCATGCGGCTCCTCGTCCTCGGTGGCACCCACTTCCTCGGCCGGCACGTGGTCACGGCGGCGCTCGAGCGCGGCCACGAGGTCGCCACGTTCACCCGCGGCGTCTCCGGGGCCCCGCCCGAGGGCGTGCGGGCGCTGCACGGCGACCGCGACGACCCCGGTGCCCTGCCGCGCGCCCTCGACGGCTGGCGGCCCGAGCTCGTCGTCGACACCTCGTGCCAGACCCGGGCCGCGGCCCGGCACGCCGCCGCGGCGCTGTCCGGCGTCGCCGGCTACGCCTTCGTCAGCAGCCTCAACGCCTACTCGACCTGGCCGCCCGGTCCGATCGGCCGCGAGGACGACGAGCCGACCTGGGACACCGACGACGACGGGTACGGGCCCAGCAAGGCCGCCGCCGAGCGGGTTCTGGGCGCGGCCCTCGGCGACCACTTCCTCACCGCCCGCGCGGGGCTGATCGTCGGGCCGCACGACCCGCTGTACCGGCTGGGCTGGTGGCTGGACCGGATCGCCCGCGGCGGCCGCGTCGTCGTGCCCGCGGAGGGCCTGGACCAGCCGATGGCCGCGGTCGACGCCCGCGACCTGGCCGGCTGGCTGGTGGAGGTCGCCGAGCAGGGCCGGGGCGGCGCGGTCAACGCGACCGGACCGGCCGGGATGACCACGTTCGGCGGCGTGCTCGAGCTGTGCCGGGAGGTCACCGGCGGGGACGCCGAGTGGGCCCCGGTGCCCGAGGCCGAGCTGCTCGCCGCCGGCGTCGAGCCCTGGCAGCACCTGCCGTTCTGGCTGCCCGCCGACGTCGCGGCGACCGCGTGGGACGTCGACACGACCCGGGCGCGCGAGCTCGGCCTGCCGAGCCGGCCGCTGCGCGAGTCGGTGGCCGACACCTGGGCCTGGATGCAGCGCAGCGCCCGGCCGGAACCACCGTCCGGCCGGGCGCTGCCCGGGCTACCGCTGGAGCTCGAGGCTCAGCTGCTGGACCGCTGAGCGGTCGGCTCCGCCTCCTCGACGGCGATCTTCCGCTCCGCCTCCGCGGCGATCGCGTCGGCCGACTCCACCGCGCGGTCCTTGCGGTACTCGCGGAAGGAGTGCACGACGGCCGCGGCCCAGACCGCGTAGAGCAGGGCGTACACCGCGTACCGGACGGGGTCGGAGGCGTCGATCCAGTCGCTTTTGAGCAGGGTCCGGGTGTTGGTGATCACGATGACGCCGCCGACCAGGGAGCCGAGCAGGCGCGGCGGGATGTGCCGCACCAGCCAGGCCGCGATCGGCGCGGCGATCAGGCCGCCGAGCAGGAGGCCCACCACCCAGGTGACGTTGATGTCCTCGTCGCCGAGGGCGAACAGGAAGCCGAGGCTGGCCGCGACGGCGACCAGGAACTCCGAGGTGTCGATCGAGCCGATCACCTTGCGCGGCTCCATCCGGCCGCTGGCCAGCAGCGCCGGCGTGCCCACCGGCCCCCAGCCGCCACCGCCGGTGGAGTCGACGAAACCGGCCACCAGGCCCAGCGGGGCGAGGAAGCGCTTGCGCACCGGCTTGCCCAGGTGCCGGCGGTCCAGGCCGCGGAAGGTGAAGCGGATCAGCAGGTACGCGCCGAGCGCCAGGAGGATCAGCGACATCACCGGCGCGGCCACCTCGGTGGAGAGGTTCGACAGCACGGTCGCGCCGGCGAAGGCGCCGATCGCGCCGGGCACGCCCACCTTGGCGACGACCTTCCAGTCGACGTTGCCGAACTTCCAGTGGGACAGGCCGGACGCGAGGGTGGTGCCGATCTCGGCGAGGTGCACGGTGGCCGACGCAGCGGCCGGGTTGGTGCCGATGGCCAGCAGCAGCGTCGTCGAGGTGACGCCGTAGGCCATGCCCAGGCTGCCGTCGACGAGCTGGGCGCCGAGGCCCACGAGGGCGAGGAGGACGAGGGTCTTCACGGGGCGGGACTCCGAGGGGTCGCGCGGGCACGACCGTGCGCCGCGGCGGGACGGGGGAGGGGAGAGGCGCCGGTGGGGCGCCGGAGTCAGCGGCCCCGACAGGCCGCGGTGCAGACCCGCAACAGGTCGACGTGGATCCGCCCCACCAGCAGAACCGCCGTCGCCGTCACGAGAGGTATGTCTACCAGATCGATCGAGTAAGGCCACCCCCCAGTCCTGGTGGGTGGGACGGCGGCCGATCAGCCGACGACGAGGCCGGCGGTTCCGCGGTGTTGCCCGTTCTCCTGCGCTGCTGCACCACCGCGAGACCGTGGGGAGAACCGCAGGAGCGCGCGTCCGGCACCGCTCCCGGAGGCGAGCTCGTCCCTCAGGGGTGCTCCACCGGGCGGCGTGTCAGCCGACGACGAGGTCGGTCAGGAAGTAGGCGGCCGCCGCCACGGCCCCGGCGGCGGGCAGCGTGACGATCCACGCGATGACGATGTTGCCGGCGACGCCCCAGCGCACCGCCGAGAGCCGGCGGGTGGCGCCGACGCCCATGATCGAGGTGGTCGTGATGTGCGTCGTCGACACCGGGACGGCGAACACCGTCGCCGTCGTCACCATGACGCTGGAGGCGACGGTCTGGGCGGCGAAGCCCCCGGCGGGGGTGAGCTGGATGATCCGCCGGCCCATCGTGCGCATGATGCGGAAGCCGCCGGCGTACGTGCCGGCGCTGATGGCCGCGGCCGCGGCCAGCACCACCCAGAACGGCACGGTGAAGTCGTCGATCTCGCCGGCGGTGAACAGCGCCAGCGTCATGATGCCCATCGTCTTCTGGGCGTCCTGCATGCCGTGGCCGAGCGCCATGGTGGCCGAGCTGAAGATCTGCGCCGTCTTGAACCCGCGGTTGGCCCGGGTGACGTTGGCGTTCCGGAACAGCCACAGGATCGTGAGCATGAACAGGTAGCCCAGCCCGAAGCCCACCATCGGGGAGACGATCATCGGGACGACGACCTTGTCGAAGACCCCGAGCCACTGCACGGTGTGGGCGGCGGCGATCGCGGCGCCGACCAGCCCGCCGATCAGCGCGTGCGACGAGGACGACGGCAGCCCGAACCACCAGGTGATGAGGTTCCAGGTGATCGCGCCGACCAGCGCCGCGAAGACGATCTCCAGCCCCTCGCTGCCCTGCGGCGCGTCGATGATGCCCGCGCCGACGGTCTTGGCCACCTCGGTGGAGAGCAGGGCGCCGACCAGGTTCATCACCGCGGCCAGGGCGAGGGCGACCCGCGGGGTGAGCGCCTTGGTGGAGACGGCGACGGCGATCGCGTTCGCCGCGTCGTGGAAGCCGTTGGTGTAGTCGAAGGCCAGCGCCACCACGATGATGACGATCAGCGCGACGAAGGCCGCGTCCATCGGAGGTCAGGACTCCTTGACGGCGATCGTCTCGACCACGTTGGCGACGTGCTCGAAGGCGTCGGCGGCCTCCTCGAGCTGGTCGGCCACCTCCTTGAGCTTCAGGATCTCCAGCGCGTCGAACTCGCCGCTGTAGAGGCGCGAGATCAGCCGCCGGTACAGCTTGTCCGCCTCGTTCTCGATGCGGTTGACCTCGATCCAGTAGTCGGCGAGGTCCTTCATGGTGCGCAGCCGGGGCATGGCCTCGGCGGTGGTCTGCGCGGCCCGCTGCAGCAGCGCGGTCTGCTGGCTCATCTCCGGGGGCAGGGTGCCCAGCCCGGTGAGGATCACCAGGTCGGCGGCCGCCTCGACGAAGTCCATGACGTCGTCGAGGTCGCTGGCGAGGTTGTAGATGTCCTCGCGGTCGAACGGCGTGACGAAGCTGGTGTTGAGCTGCCGGAAGATCGCGTGGGTGGACTGGTCGCCGGTGTGCTCGAGGTCGCGCAGCTGCTGGGCCAGCTCGTCCCGACGGGCGTGGTCGTGGATGAACTCGCTCAGGACGTTGGTGGCCGCCACGAGGTTCTCCGCCGAGGCGGTGAACAGCGGGTAGAAGCTCGAGTCCTTGGGGGACAGGCTGAAGGGCACGCGGGGCTCCGGGTGAGGCGGGCAGGTGGGGCCACCGATCGCCGTCCTGGCGGGTCCGCGGCCTCGGGGAGCATAGGTGCCCGGTGTTGGCCCCGTGTTCACCTGCCGGTCACGGTCAGCCGCGCGCGGCGTCGTCCTCCTCGGCCAGCCCGTCGACCAGGTCGGCCCGGGCGCGGGCCACGCGCGAGCGGATGGTGCCGATCGGGCACCCGGCCACCTCGGCCGCCTCCGCGTAGGGCAGGCCCAGCAGCTGCGTGAGCACGAAGGCCTCGCGGCGGTCGGCGTCGAGCCGGGACAGCAGGTCGCTGACCACGGCGCCCTCGCCGACGCGGTCGGCCCCGTCGCCGGCGGCCAGCGCCTCCAGGTCGGCGTCCTCCCGCACCAGGGTCAGCCGGCGCCGGCGGCGGGAGCGGACGGCGTCGGCGCACACCCGGCGGGCGATCGACAGCAGCCAGGTGCGCAGCGAGGAGCGGCCCTCGAAGCGGTGCAGCGAACCGAAGGCCCGCAGGTAGGTCTCCTGCGTCAGGTCGTCGGCCGACTGGGGGTCGCCCAGGGCCGCGCACAGCCGCCAGACGTCGGACTGGGTGGCGCGCACGAGCGCGGCCGCGGCGACCGGGTCCCCGTTCGCGGCGTCGGCCGCCACCCGCTCGAGCTCGTCCACGTCCCCATCTTCGCCGCGCGCATGGCGGAAACCCGGGAACTCCCGCACTTCGGGGAGCGACCATAGCGTCATGCAGTGCCCTGCCTACCGCGAGGCGGTCTCGGCCCGGATCGACGGCGAGCCGCTCGGGATGCCCGCGCAGGTCCTCGACGAGCACCTCGCCGGCTGCCGGGCGTGCGCGGCCTGGGCCCACCAGGCCGCGGCCGTGACCCGGCGCGCCCGCCTGGCCGCGGCCCCGGCCGTGCCGGACCTCACCGCCCGCGTGCTCGGCGCGCTCCCCCGGGAGCTGCCCGGCGCGCGGGCGGCGGCCCGCGCCCGGCTGGTCGAGAGCGCCCTGCGCCTGGCGCTGCTCGCCGTCGGGGTGGCCCAGGCCGGCCTGGCGTGGCCGTCGCTGTCCGGTGGGTCGGGCGCGATGAGCGCGCCGATGCACATGGCGCACGAGACCGGCGCCTGGAACCTGGGCCTGGCCGCGGCCTTCGTCGCCGTCGCCGCGGCGCCGCGGCTGGCGGCCGGCGCCTTGCCCTTCCTCGGCACGTTCGCGACCCTGCTCGTCGTGGTGACGGTGCGCGACCTCGGCTCGGGGCACGTGCACGCCGACCGGGCGGTCGCGCACCTGCTGCTCCTCGTGGGCGTGCTGCTGGTGAGCGGCACCGCGTGGCGCGGCCGGCGGCGGCGCCGGCCCGCTCCGGCGGCGGTGCGCGGCAGAGTGGTCGCATGACCCGCCGTGCGGCCCTGCTGCTGCTCACCCTCCTCGGCGGCTGGCTCGTCGCCGGGGTGGCCCTCGCCGGGCCGGCGGCGGCGCACGCCGAGTTCGTGTCGAGCGACCCCGAGTCCGGCGCGCGGCTCGACGAGGCGCCGGCCGAGGTCACGCTGACCTTCACCGAGGGCATCTCGGTCGGCGCCGGCTACGCCCGCGTGCTCGACGCCGAGAACGCCCGGGTCGACACCGGCGCGCCGTCGGTGGCCGGCGCCGTGCTCACGGTGCCGCTGCGCGACGGGCTGCCCGAGGGCGGCTACCTGGTCACCTACCGCATCATCTCGGCCGACTCCCACCCCGTCTCGGGTGCCTTCTCCTTCGTCGTCGGGGACGGCGAGCTGATCGCGGCGGGCGCGGGGGACACCGGCGCCGCGACCGATCCCGGGGTGGCGGCGGCGCTGCCGGTGGCCCGCTGGCTGGGCTTCGCCGGCATCTCCCTGGCGGTCGGCGTCCCGGTGCTCGTCCTGGCCTGCTGGCCGCGGGGCTGGGCGTCGGTGCGGCTGCGGCGGCTGGCCGAGTGGGGCGCGGGCGCCGTCGCGGTCGGCGCGCTGGCGAGCTTCGCGCTGCAGGGGCCGTACGCCGCGGGCGCCGGCCTCGGCGCGGTGCTCGACCCGGCGCTGCTCGGCACCACCGCCGGCACCGGCTTCGGCGTCGTCCTCGTCGTCCGGGCGCTGCTGGCGCTGTACCTGCTCGCCGCGCTGGCGCGGGCCTGGCGGCGGGGGACGCCGCCGACGGGGTGGTCCCTGACCGCGGCCGCCGCGGCCGCCCTCGGCCTGGTCGTCACCACCGCCGCCGTCGGGCACCCGGTGGCGGGGGCGTGGCCCGGGCTGGCGCTGCCGGTGACCGCCGTGCACGTCGCCGCCATGGCCGTGTGGCTCGGCGGGCTCACCGGCCTGCTGGCCGGCGTGCTGCGCCCGGGGGTGCCCGCCGAGGAGCTGGCCGGCGCGCTGCCGACGTTCTCGCGGCTGGCGTTCGGGTCGGTGGTCGCCCTCGTCGTCACCGGCATCGTGCAGTCGGTGCGGGAGGTGGGCTCCCCGGCGGCGCTGGTCGAGACCACCTACGGCTGGCTGCTGGTGGCCAAGCTGCTGGTCGTCGCCGTCATCCTGGCCGCGGCCGGGGTGTCGCGGGTGTGGGTGCAGCAGCACCTCGGGGTGGACGGCCCGCGGCCGGGCGGCCGGCGCCGGGTGACCGCGCACGCGTTCGCCGCCGAGTCCCCCGACGTCGCCGACGCGGTCGCGGTCCGCGCGCGGACGCGGGCCGGCGCGGCCGCCGACGCCCTGCCGCCGTTCCGCCGGTCGGTGCTGGTCGAGCTGGCGCTGGCCGTCGTCGTCCTCGGCGTGACGTCGGTGCTCGTCGGCACGCCGCCGGCCGCCCAGGCGCTCGCCCGGCCGGTCGACGTGACGCTCCCGCTGCAGGGTGCGGCGGGGGCCGAGGGCACGGTCCAGGTCTCGGTCGACCCGGCCCGCCCGGGCCCCAACACCCTGCACGTGTACCTCTTCGACGACGAGGGGCAGCTGGCCCAGCCGGCGTCGATCTCGGTGGCGCTCACCGAGTCGGCGCAGCAGATCGGACCGCTCGACGTGGAGCTCGAGCCGGCCGGGCCCGGCCACTACGTCGGCGACGGCATGGACGTCCCGACGGAGGGGACGTGGACCCTCACGGTGACCGTGCGGCTCGACGAGTTCACCGCGCGCACCGCCAGCACCGACTTCCCCGTGCGGTGAACCGCCCGTCCAACCCCGTGCGAGGGTTGCCCGTGCTCCCGTCCCGCCCGGCGCGCCGGATCGGCGTCGTCCTGGCCGCCCTGGCCGCCCTGCTGCTCCTGGGCGGCGGCGTCGCCGCCGCCCACGTCACGGTGTCCTCCCCGGACGCGAGCCCCGGCGGTTTCGGCAAGGTCGTCTTCCGCGTCCCCAACGAGAGCGACGTCGCCAGCACCGTCCGGCTGCGGATCCAGCTGCCCACCGACACCCCGTTCGCGTTCGTCAGCTACCAGCCGGTGGCCGGCTGGACGACGACGCTCACCCGCACCCGCCTCGACCCGCCGGTGACCGACGAGCAGGGCAACCAGGTGACCGAGACGGTGTCGGTGGTCGAGTTCGCCGCCGACCCGGGCCAGGGGATCGGGCCCGGCCAGTTCCAGGAGTTCGCGCTGTCGCTCGGCCCGTTCCCCGACGCCGGGACCGTGGCCTTCCCCACGGTGCAGACCTACAGCGACGGCACCGAGGCCGCGTGGATCGAGCCCACGGTCGAGGGGCAGGCCGAGCCGGCGAACCCCGCGCCGGTGCTGAGCGCCGCCGCGGCGTCCGACGCGCCGGCGGCGGGGACGGGCGCGGCGGCCGGCGCGGACCACGGGCACGGCGAGACCACGAACGAACCGGCCGGGCTGGCGCTCTTCCTCGCCATCCTGGCGCTGGGCACCGCCGCTGCGGGCGTCGTCCTGGGGTTGCGCGCGCGCCGACGTACCGTGTCGTCGTGACCTCCTCCGTCCGCGCGCGCCTCGCCGCCCTCCTCGCGGCGGGGCTGCTGCTGGCCGGCTGCGGCGGGTCGGGCGAGTCCGGCGGCACCGAGGTGTCGCAGGCCGGGGCGGCGCACGACCACGGCGGCGTGGCCTCGGCCGAGGGGCCGCGGAGCGACTACGCCGGCGTCGACCTCGACCCGCCGTACCAGAAGCCGTCGTTCACGCTCACCGACGCCACCGGCGCCGCCTACGACTTCCGGGCCGCGACCGCGGGCCGGCCGACCCTGCTGTTCTTCGGCTACACCAACTGCCCCGACGTCTGCCCGACGACGATGGCCGACGTCGCCGTCGCGCTGCGCGACCTGGACCCGGCCCTGGCCGAGCAGGTGCAGATGGTCTTCGTCACCACCGACCCGGCGACGGACACGCCGCCGGTGCTGGGGGAGTACCTGGACCGCTTCGACGCCGACCTGCCCACGCAGTTCATCGGGCTCACCGGCGACCAGGAGGCGATCGACCAGGCGCAGCTGTCGGCCGGGGTGCCGCTGGCCGAGGACGGCGGGCGGCTGCACTCGTCGCTGCTGCTGCTCTACGGCGCCGACGACGTGGCGCACGTGGCCTTCGACGCCGGCAACACCCCCCGCGACATCGCCGAGGACATCGAGACGGTGGCGGCCGCGTCGTGAGGAGGCTGCTCGTCGTCGTCCTGGGCGCGCTCGCCGCGCTGCTCGTGGCCGGCCCCGCGCAGGCGCACGTGGGCGGTGGCGCGGCCGGCAGCGACTACGACGGCCGGGTCCTCGCCGTGACGCCGCCGATGCCCGGGGTGGACGTGCGGGTGCTGTCCTTCGGTGACGAGTTCGAGCTGGTGAACGGCACCAACGCCGAGGTGCTGGTGCCCGGCTACTCCGACGAGCCGTACCTGCGCATCGGCCCCGACGGCGTCTGGCGCAACGCCAACAGCCCCGCCACCTACATCAACCTCGACCGCTTCGGGCGGGTGACGCTGCCGGCCAACGCCGACCCGGCGGCCGACCCGGACTGGCAGCAGGTCTCCACCGAGCCGCGCTACGTCTGGCACGACCACCGCACCCACTGGATGAGCGAGGGGCAGCTGCCGCCGGCGGTGGCGGCCGACCCCACGCGGACGCACACGGTGTTCCAGTGGGAGATCCCGCTGCAGCACGGGGGAGACGAGGTGGTGGTCGCCGGCGAGCTCACCTGGAGCCCGCCGCCGTCGCCGGCGGTGATCTGGCCGGTGTACGGCGCGCTCGCGCTGGCCGGTGTGCTGGCCGGGCTGCTCGCGCGCTCGCCGCGCCCGCTGGGCGCGCTGCTGGTCGTGGGCGCCGCTGCCGCGCTCTGGCACGCGCTGGCCACGCCGGCGCCCCCGGCCTCGCTGGGCACGCACGCCGGCGCGATCGTCTCCGCGCTGCTGCCGGTGGTGTTCGTGCTGCTGGTCGCGGGGCTGGGCGCGCGGGCCGCGCTGCGCGGCAAGGGCGTCATGACCGGGCTCATGGCCCTGCTCATGGGGTGGCTGCTGCTCATCCAGGGACTGCCGGACGTCGACGTGCTGTGGACGGCCAACGTGCTGTCGAACGGGCCCGCGGCGCTCGGCCGGGCGGCCGTGGCGGTGCTGGTCGCCCTCGGCGCCGGGCTGGTGGTCGGCGGCATCGTCGCCGCCCGGCGCTTCCGCGACGCCGCCCCCGTTCCGGAGACCGCCGGGGAACCCCTGCCGGCCTGACGCGGCCGTTCCGGCGCCGGCCGCGGCGTGGACCCGTGAGACCGTTCACACGGCGTGTCCGATCCGACACGCCGCACGGGGGGTCACGGATCGGTCACGGGGTGTTTGGATGTGTACCGACCGGATCGGGCCCGTCACGGGCCGCTTCCTCCGAGACGGGGCAGGTGCACGGGCACGCATGGGCACGCGGACGATCGACGCCGACCACCTCGAGCGGCCGGCCGGCACCTCCTCGCACCGCACGCCCACTGCCCGGCGGCGCCGCTCGGCGGGCCGTCCGGCCGGCCGCCGGCCCCGCCGCCCGGTGCTGCTGCTCGCGGCGCTGATCGCCGGTGGGATGGGTGCCGGCGTGGTCACCTTCCAGGGCTTCACGCCCGCCTCGGCCGAGTCGGCGTCGGTGCTCGAGGCCCAGGAGGCGCTGGCCGCCAGCGAGGACGACCTCGAGGTCATGCCGATGGCCTCGATCACCGAGGCCGAGGCCCAGCTGCGGCTGCAGGAGGTCGCCGCGTCCCGGGCCGCGCGGGCCGAGGCCGAGGCGGCCGCCCGCGAGGCGGCGCGGCCGAAGGCGGTGCTGCCGGTCAACGGCGCCCGGCTGACCAGCGGGTACGGCGGCCGGTGGGGCACCTTCCACTACGGCATCGACCTGGCCGCCCCCATGCGCACCCCCGAGTACGCGGCCATGGACGGCATCGTGCTGCGGGCCGGCGCGGCCAGCGGCTTCGGCCTGGCCGTCTACATCCTCCACGAGAACGGCGACGTCACCGTGTACGGCCACATGGACTCGATCTCGGTCGAGGTGGGGGAGTACGTCGAGGCCGGCCAGGAGATCGCGAAGCTCGGCAACCGCGGCCAGTCCACCGGCCCGCACCTGCACTTCGAGGTGCACCAGGGCGGTATCGACGGCGAGCGGATCGACCCCCTCCCGTGGCTGGCGGAGCGCGGCGTCGAGGTCTGAGCCCCGCCCCTCCGGTCCCGGATCGTCTGGTTCCATACGGCCCGTGAGCAGGGCGGCCGAGGAGCAGAACCGGCGGCTGCTGCGCGCCCGCGACGCCATGGACCGGGCGTACGCCGAGCCGCTCGACGTCCCCACCCTGGCGCGGATCGCCTGCGTGTCCGAGGCGCACTTCATCCGCACGTTCCGGGAGACCTTCGGCGAGACGCCGAACCGCTACCTGCAGCGGCGCCGGGTGGAGCGGGCCATGTGGCTGCTGCGCGCCAGCGACAGGAGCGTCACCGACATCTGCATGGACGTCGGCTTCTCCAGCCTGGGCACGTTCAGCCGGGTGTTCCGCGACATCGTCGGCGAGCCGCCGAGCGCCTACCGCGCGCGCGGGCCGCTGCCGCAGGTGCCGTCGTGCTTCGCGCGGGCCTGGACCAGACCGAGCAGTTTTGGAGAAGCCTGAGGTCGGGGGCGCCTCCTAGCGTTCTGCGCATGTTGACCTCTCTCGGCATCTCCCAGATCTACGTCCCCGACCAGGCCCAGGCGCTGGACTTCTACGTCGGCAAGCTCGGCATGGAGGTCAAGGAGGACATCGACCTCGGCTTCATGCGCTGGCTCACCGTCGGCGTGCCCGGCGACGACCGGCAGATCCTGCTGGAGCGGCCCGGTCCGCCGTCGATGAGCGAGGAGACCGCGGCGCAGGTCCGCGAGCTGCTCGCCAAGGGCGCGACCGGCGGCCACCTCTTCCTGCGCTGCGACGACGCGCACAAGACGTACGCCGACCTCAAGGAGAAGGGCGTGGAGATCGCCGAGGAGCCGACCGAGCAGCCCTACGGCATCGACTTCGGGCTGCGCGACCCCTTCGGCAACCACCTCCGCATCGCCCAGATGAAGGCCTGACACCCCCTCGCCACCCCTGCGTCGGCCGGGCGTCGCGGCCCTGTACAGTTGTCGACGGCTCGGGACGAACCGGACCGGGCCGCGGGGCTGTGGCGCAGCTGGTAGCGCACCACACTGGCAGTGTGGGGGTCAGGGGTTCGAGTCCCCTCAGCTCCACCCGTCTGACCAGGCCGTTCCCCCTCGGGGGAACGGCCTGAGTCGTCTCTGGTTGCAGTTGACGTGGGTTTCATGAACAGGACGGCGCCCATGCGGTCGGCGGCCTCGCGGGCCAAGGCCGGCATCACATGGCTGTGGATGTCCATCGTGGTGCGCATCTGGCTGTGGCCGAGCAGCTCCATGACCACCCGCGGGTGCACGTTCTCGCTCAGCAGCAAGGTGGCCGCGGTGTGCCGCCCGTCGTGCAGGCGGATGCGGCGGACGCCGGCCCGCTGCAGCAGACGGGTCCAGTCGTCGTAGTCGGTCTTCTCGTCGATCGGCCGGCCGTTGGGCTGGGCGAAGACCAGGTCTTCGTCGTGCCACTCGGAGCCCGCCGGCATCCGCTCGCCGACCTGCGCGGCCTTGTGCCGGTGCAGTTCGGCGACCAGCGGTAGGCGCAGGGCCAGGGTCCGGTGGCTGCGCTTGCTCTTGGGTTGCTCGTAGATGAGCCCGCCGCCGCGGACGCGGTGGATGCTGCGCCGGACCGTGAGGGTGTTGGCGAGCAGGTCGACGTCCTTCCACTGCAGCGCCAGCGCCTCGGACTGACGCAGGCCGAGGGCGAGGGCGACGGTCCAGCGGGCGGAGTTCCGGACGCGGGCTGCGGCGTCGAGGACGGCGCGGGCTTCGTCGATGTTCAACGCGGTGGCGAGGTCGCTTCGCGCTACTGCAGAAGGACGTCCTCGACCGGCAGCGCTGGGCGACTCGCGACGAGCTCCGGCTGGCGATCATCACCTGGATCGAGCGCACGTATCACCGCCGTCGCCGGCAGCGCCGCCTCGGCCGGCTCACCCCGGTCGAATACGAGACACTCACCCACGCCGCAGCAGCGGCCTAACCCCTACCGGAACGAGTCAACCGGACTGGGGGCAGTCCCCCCGTCAGCCGCATGGGGTGTCTCTAAACGGCCCACTATGAGACAGGCCCCGCAACGGCTGAGCCCCTGTAGCGCGTCGCGACTCCGCGCCACACCTAGGCCTGCTCGGCGCCCCAGCGTGCGAGCGCGACGATCGCCTCGCGTAAGGCAAGCCCGCGATCGGTCAGCGCGTAGGCCCGGGTGTTGTGCCGGAGCGGCATACGGGTCAGTACGCCGGCCGCTTCGAGCTCGCGCAGGCGGGTCGCGAGCATGTTCGTCGGCACTCCGAGGTCGCGCTGCAGATCGCCGTAGCGCTGCGGCCCGTCAAGAAGCCGCTCCACGACCAGTAGGGCCCACCGGGCTCCGACAATGTCGAGGGCCGCGGCGAGGTCGCTCACGCGGTCGGATCGGCGGCCGGCTTCATCCAGAACGGCGAGTAGTGATAGCCGTCGAGGTCGTCGAACTGACGCTGGTACATGAAGGGGTAGTCGTCGGTGTCACCGATCCGCCCGCCGGCGGTGCCGGCGCGCTCGATGAGCTCGTCGACCGCCTCGCGGCTGCTCAGGTCGAACGAGACCGTGACCTTCGAGGGCGTGTGGGGTCCGCCGACCAGCTCCTCGACGCCGCCGACGCTCGCGTACATCTCGCGGCTGCCGAGCATGACGTACTGCTCGGGCGCGATCGCGAAGCACGACACGTTGTGATCGGACATCTCGGTGTTGAGGGTCCAGCCGAGGGCGGTGTAGAAGGCGGTCGCGCGCTCGACGTTCTCGACCGGGCAGGTGATGAAGAGGCTCATGCGGGCGACACTTGCAAAACGCAAGTGCGACGTCAAGTCCCGGCCGCACGCTCAACTCGGGTCGTGCTCATAAGGGCTATCGGGCTCGTCACCCCGGCAGGTGCGCCCGGAGCCAGCCGATCACGTCGGCGGTGACCTCGTCGCGGACGGTCTCGTTGACCAGCTCGTGCCGGGCGTCGGGGTAGAGAGTGGCCGTGACATCGGTGAGGCCGGCCGAGCGGTAGCGGTCGGCCAGTGCGATGACATTGCTCCCGCCCGGGCCGCCCACCGGGTCCTGATCGCCAGAGATCAACAAGAGCGGCAGGTCCGGCCGGATCTGCGACGGCTCGGCGGTGCGCTCGGCCTGCCCCAGGACGCCGCCGATGATTGCGTCCTCGGTGGGAAACCCGCAGAGCGGGTCGGCCACGTACGCGTCGACCTCCGCGGGGTCGCGGCTGAGCCATTCGAAGCCGGTGCGCGGCTCGAAGCCGGCGTTGAACGCGGCCAGCCCCGGCTGGTCGGCGGGCAGGCCGGCAAGGACGCCGCCGAGGCCGTCGAGGGTCGTCGACCCGCTGAGCACCACGCCGCCGTAGCGGACCGGCTCGGCCAGCAACGCGATCTGCATGCCCATTGATCCGAGCGAGTGGGCGAAGGCGAACAGCGGCAGGTCGGGATGCTGCGAGGTGAGCAGGCGCGCGTGCGCGCGGATGTCGGCCACGAAGCCTTCGACTCCGGCCGCGCCGAAGCTGCCCAGCGGGACTTCCTCGGACACCGACGCGCCATGGCCACGATTGTCGGCGGCCGACACCACGAAGCCGGCCGCGTTCAAGGCCCGGGCGAACCGGTCGTAGCGGCGCCCGTGCTCGGCCAACCCGTGCACAAGCTGGACGATGGCGACGGGCTCGCCCGTGACGTCGTCCCATTCGTACGTGGCGATCGCGAGCCGGTCGGCCGGGGACGGGAAGCTGGCGGTGGTCGGCATGCAGGCATCATCCGAGGGGTGGGCGCTGCTCGCATCCGTCGTGTCACAGATCCTCCGCTCGCCTCGCGAGCCACCCGTCCGCCACTGCGACCGCTGACTCGTCTCGGCCTACGGGGAGGACTGGAACCTCCGCCTGCCGCAGTAACCGGGGCGTCCTTGAGCGGCCCACTCAGGGACACGTGACGCCGTATCAAACGCCCCCCAATTGGGACCGTTCGACCATCCGAGAACACGCTCCTGTCCGTATCACCCGTCAGTCGGCGACGGTGTCGCCATGGCGATGGACCACCCGCCACTCGCCGTCCTCCCGGCGGTACACCTGAGTGGCTCGCAAGGTGTAGGTGCGCGGCTGGCCGTCGACGGATGCGGAGGTGTGCTCGAAGCCGGCCGTATACGCCATGTCGCCCACCACGTCGTATGCGAGCAGCTCGAACGCGTACGACGTGCAGTCGGAAAAGCTCTTCCCGAGGGCAGTGAAGAGCTCGTCGAGCTCCCCTTGGCCGTGCGCGTTGCGCCAGGCACCCAGGACGCTGACGGGCTCGTTACGGGACCAGAGCGCCCGACGGAGCGACGGGTCGCCGTTGTGCAGCGCGAGCTCCGCCTCGTACAGCGCCGTTTTCACCCAACCCACGAATTCTTCGCGATCGTCCATGCCTGCAGCATGCTCCGGCCGTCGAAGCTCCCCCGTCTCAGCGGCCGCCTTCGCGACCAGATGGGCCGGTGTCTCTGAGCGGCCCACTAAGGGACATCTCGGTCACTGAGCGGAGCGAGGCTTCCGCCACTGGCGTAGGTCGATGCCCGCCGCCTGCCGCAGGTAGAAGGCGGCGGCGCGCTCAGCGGCCGGTGAGGCCAACACCGGGTCGGGGAGCCCGGAGTCCGGCCCGAGCAAGCGCTTCACCGCCTTGTCCATCCCCCACACGCTCCGCATCTGCCGGTCGCGGGGATTCCGCGGTGGTGTGCGGCCGATCATCCCGGACTCACGGAAGGACAGCTCGCGCAGGAAGCTGTCGGCATCGGTTCGGGCTCTCAGCTCCAGGTCGCGGAGGCCGGGCACTTGTTCAGCAAGCAGCCGGAACGACCAATCGAACGGTTCCTCCCACAGTTGCCGCTGCCGCGCTTCCACTGCCATCTCCTCGGCGGTCGGGGCAGGCAGGGGGTCGCCAGCGGCGGCCCGCAGCAACCTGTGCTCCCGAGAAGCGGGATAGCCCCGGCCGGCCCGGTGGGCCGTTAGCTGGGCGGCGTCCTGAAGCGCCTGCGGACCGCAAACTGCGCGGAGCCCGGCGACCGCCTCGTCCTCGTCGACCCCCTGCTCGACCAACTTGTGGACCAGAAGGCTGACTTCCGCTCCAGAGGCGGCCCGCTCCCTCGCTCGCCCCCACCAGGACACGACAGCAGCATGGCAACGGTCGAGTGGCTGTGCCACCGTCCACCGCATCGTGGCTAGCAGATCCGCCTCGGGGCGAGACACGTGACTCGTGGCCCTGAGCGGCCCACTACGGGACAGTTAGGCCCGCTTTCCTAGCGCTGCCGACTTCGCCAGATGACTACGCCCGCAGCAATGAGAAGGCCCAAGGACACGAGCGTGAGCGGGATGACGACCTGAAGCGACGTGCCCTCAGGAGGAACGCTGACACCGCAGCAGTTGCCCCCCGGGGCTCCTATGACCACGACCGCAGGCTAGTGAAGACGTGCCGACGATGTTCCCAAGCGGCCCATTTAGGGGCACGACCGGCAGGTCGCCCATCTAGGGGCGATTCCAGCGGATCTTGATCCTCCGACCAGGGTTGCGCGCGCGGTTGTGGTCCGCCGCAGCAGGGAGGGCGGCCCCGCCACCCCGCGGTTAGGAGTGGCGGGGCCTAACCGCGGCACGCCCCCCGGGCGGCTGCCACGGCTGATCAGGGGCTTGCGCGAAGAAGGTTATGTGCCCGGCTGCGCTTTCGCCGGTCGGCGTGAACCGGTCCGGACGAGAGGGAGTTCGCCGGTGAGCACGAGGTGCTCGGCGATGTCGCGGACCTTGACGTTCCTGCCCATCGAGACGGTGGCCAGGGCTTCGAATGCCTGGTCGGGGGTCAACTTGTGGCGCTCGATGAGGATGCCCTTGGCCTGCTCGATGACCGCCCGGGATTCCAGTGCCCGTTGAAGTTTGTCGGCCGTTTCCCGGGCGCTGCGGTACGCCTGGACGGTTCCGGCGGCGACCGCCGCGTAGGGAGCGAACCCGGTGGCCACCGCCCGGCTGGCTTCGTCGAAGGCGTCCGGCGTCCGGGCGTAGATGTTCAGCGATCCGGCGACCTGATCCTCCCCGGCGAGGATGAGTGGCACGGCCAGCATGCTGAGGACGCCGTGGTCGGCGACGTAGCGGGCATAGTCCGGCCACCGGTCGTCGATGCGCGTATCGCCGATCTCGACCGCGACGCCGTTGCGGGCGGTGTGCAGGCACGGCCCGTCGCCACGGTCGTACTGGACCTCATCGAGCCCGAGGGCCAGCGGTCCGGTGTCGACGACGGTGCGCGGCACGTCATTTGTCAGCAGCGTGACCGATGCCTCGGAGTTTCCGGGCATGACCTTCTTGGTGAGGTCGGCCATCGACTGCAGCAGGCTCTCCATGGAGAGTTCCCGCAGGGACGACTGGCTCAGGTGCTCCAACGCTTCGGCGGCTTCGATGGATCGTTGGTCCTCGCTGCGGGCCACGGCGGGCCTCCGGTCTGATGTATACCGAAGGCGACCTCGGCGGCGAGCCCCAAGGTGGGTTCCGCAATGCGCTACGCCGACTGTGTGACGCAACTCGACGCCGGGCACTGGGCGCGGCGTGTGATCGACCGTACTCGCTTTCCGGGTTCGCCGGTTCCGGATCGCCGGTGCTTGCTGAGCAGTGTCTTCTGCGGGTGTCCCTAAAGCCGCCCTCAGGGACACTCGAGAGCCCCTTCGGCAGGAGTGGCTAAGCCTTTTGTGGTTGCAGTGTGGTTGCAGTTGGCGGTGTTCGCGTCAGTGCGCGGCCGTTCGCCGGTGTGCGACCAAGCACGTCAAGCGGCATAGGGAACGGCAGCGAACCACCGCGAACGCGATCATGACGGCCTGGCAGTGTGGGGGTCAGGGGTTCGAGTCCCCTCAGCTCCACCGCGATGACCAGGCCGTTCTCCTCCGGGAGGGCGGCCTGAGTCGTCTCCGACCGGTGTCGGTGATCGGCAGCAGGTCGCCCCGTCTACCGTGCCTCCGTGCTGGACGCGCACGAGCGATTCGTGGCCTCCGGGCCGCTGCGGATCTGGACCGAGCGGGTCGGGGATCCTGGGCTTCCTGCCGTCCTGATGGTCATGGGGTCTGCTGCTCAGGCTGTCCTGTGTCCTGACGCGCTGGTCGGTCGGCTCGTCGAGCGCGGGGTCCAGGTGATCCGGTTCGATCACCGCGACACCGGTCGCTCCAGCGTCGTCGACTTCGACGCGCACCCGTACACGATCGGGGACATGGCCCGCGACTGCCTGGCCGTGCTGGACGGCCACGGACTGGGCGCCGCTCACGTGGCCGGGACGTCGTTGGGCGGCATGATCGCGCAGTGGCTGGGTGTGCACGCGCCGGACCGGGTCCGCTCGTTGACGGTGATCTCCAGCTCGCCGATGGGTCATGATCCGCGGCCGGCGTGGGCACGGGCGCTGGCCGGGGAGCCGGCCGACCCGGATGACCTGCCGCCACCGTCGCCGGCGTTCCTCGCGCACCAGGCCGCGGGCCTGCCGCCGGGCGTGGAGTCCGACGTGGCCCTGTTCCGGGTCTTCAACGGGCCGGTGCGGCCGTTCGACGAGCCGGCCGCCCGGTCGATGCTCGAGCTGGCGCTGTCGCGGCCACCGACCCCGGGGCAGCGGCCGACCACGCCCGGGCCGTGTGGCTGGACGCCCCTGACCTGCTCGCCCCGCTGTCGTCGATCACCGCGCCGACCTCGGTCGTGCACGGCGATCAGGACCCGGTCTACCCGCTCGACCACGGCCGGGCCCTGGCTGCCGCGATCCCGGGCGCGGTACTGCACGTCGTGCCCGGGATGGGCCACGTCCTGACGTCACCCGGCCTGCCCGAGGAGGTCGCCGACCGGATCCGGCTGTGACCCGCCTCGCGGGACGTGCCCCGGGGGTCGGCGGACGCGGCGCCTCCCGGAACGCCCTGCCGGAGCGGTGCGGCCGCGCGCCCGGGTGCGTCCACGGGGGGATCGGTGGGGCCGGTGTCACACACGCCGGCCGGGACGTGTCAACCCATCGAGGAGCACGTCGCTCCGTCGACACGGTCAGCGCAGGCCTTACCGGACTCCGGGGACGAGGCCGCCGGCGAAGGGAGAGCAGCAGCATGTCCACCCACACCAGCACGAGGACGACCGACGGCTTCAGCGCTGCGGAACGGGCCGCCATGAAGCAGCGGGCGGAGGAGCTGCGCGCCGAGGGCCGGAGCGGCGCGAAGAAGGCCGAGGGGTTGCAGGCCCTGCTCGACAGCATCGCGAGGATGGATCCGGCTGACCGCGCGCTCGCCGAGCGGGTCCACGTCACGGTGACCGCCTGCGCCCCCGACCTGGCGCCCAGGACCTGGTACGGCATGCCGGCCTACGCGAACCCGGAGGGCAAGGTCGTCCTCGCGTTCAAGAACGCCGGCAAGTTCGGTCAGCGCTACTCGACCCTGGAGTTCCAGGACTCGGCCCACCTCGACGACGGCGACGTGTGGCCCGTGGGGTTCGCGCTCGTCACGTGGACCCCCGAGGTGCAGGACAAGGTCGCTGCCCTCGTGCGGGCCGCCGTGTCCTGAGTGCCGCCCGGGCCGGAAGGCGCCCGGCTGGTCGACCCGCTCTCGGCCCGGCCCGCGCGGTGACGCTCAGCCAGGCGTTGCGGAGCGGTCTCGTCGGGCGACGTCCTCGTACGGGAGTCAGGGGTCGAGTTCCCTCGGCCCACCTCGATGACCAGGCCGTCCTCCTCGAGGAGGACGGCCTGAGTCGTATCCGATGAGAAGCGGGGAGGGCGCCGGCGTCTGGCCGTCCTCGAGCGGTCCGTCTGCGGCGCCGCACGGATCGAGCTGTGACGCGACGCGGCGCTGACGTGCACGTCAGCCCGACCAGCGGGGAGGCGGCCGGCTCGAGGAGCGCGCTGGGCACCCCGGGGGAGCGATGACGATCCCGTCTCCGGCGCCCGAGACGGAGGAGCGGCTGCTGGAGCTGCTGCGGCAGCAGCACCGCCCGGACTGGCCCCGGGCGGGCTCACCAGGGCCGCGCTCCGGTCGGCTCCCGCAGCGAGTTCTGCGATCTCGGGGCTTTCCGGCGCTCGAACGGCCCGAGACCGCAGATGTCATCGCGGAGCGCGGGGGAGCGGCCGGCGGGGGCGAGGCGGTGCGGGGACCGCTGGCCGTTGCCGGTCGTCGGCAACGTGGCGGGGCGTCGGTTCACCGGTCGCCGCCCTTTCCGGCCCTCCGTTCGGCGGGCATGGTCAGGTCACGGGTTCGGAGGTCCTGCGGCGAAGGAGGTGACCGGCATGCGGGTGCACGCGTCGATCGCGACCGGCGCCGCCGGTCCTCGCGTGCCCGGCCTCCCGCAGTCGGCGGTCACCGGCGGGGAGCTGCTCGCCCCGGCGACGAGCCTGCACGGCCTCGACGTGCTGCGACGGAGTCAGGACCGGGCGCCACCGGGAGTGCGCTGACCCCGCGGTCGTCCCAGCCCCCACTCCCAGGCGCGTCCCACCGATCGGTGGGCGCGCCTTCCGCTTCTCCGACAGGAGGCACCATGTCCCTCACCACGAGCACCCCGGCCGCGACCGCCGCGGCTCCCACGACGACCTGGGACCCGTTCCGGGTCCTGCTCGCCGACCAGCGCGCCGACTGTGTGCGGCAGCGCGAGCTCGCCCTGGCCGAGACGGCCACGTCCCTGCCCGACCCGGTCGCGATGAGCCGCGCGGCCAGCCTGCAGCGCACCATCGAGGAGATCGACGCCGCGCTCCAGCGCATCGCCGACGGCTCCTACGGCGTGTGCACGCACTGCCGCGGCGGGATCCCCGTCGAGCGCCTGGAGTTCCGGCCGTACGCCGCCACCTGCGTCGCCTGCAGCGAGCCGGTGCGCTGACCGGCCCGCACCGGCGCCGCGTCCGCCGCGGCGCCCCGTCCCCAGTTCTCCGTCTCCCGGACGCCCACCGGTCCGCCCTCCCGGCCTGACCGGCGCCGGCGCGCACCTGTGCGCCGGGCGTCCGGTCGACCCGTCCCGTCGCACCGTCGACGGAGAGGAGCGGGCATGCCCTCCGATCCTTCGTCCCGGCACGGCCCCGTGTTCGTCGCCGGCTCACCCCGCCAGGTCGCCGTGGTCGGCGCCGGCATGGTCGGCCTGTCGTGCGCCTGGTTCCTGCAGGAGGCCGGCGTGCAGGTCACCGTCTACGACCGCGACCGCATCGCCGCCGGCGCCTCGTGGGGCAACGCCGGCTGGCTCACCCCCGCGCTGACCGCGCCGCTGCCGGAGCCGGCGGTGCTGCGCTACAGGTTGCGCGCGGTGCTCAGCCCGCGGTCGCCGGTCTACCTGCCGCTGCGCGCCGACACCACCCTGCTGCGCTTCCTCGCCGGGTTCGTCCGGCACAGCACCGCGCGGGCGTGGCGGCGCGGCATGGCCGCGTACGTGCCGCTGAACGAGCGGGCGCTGGAGGCCTTCGACGTGCTGGCCGCCGGCGGAGTGATGGCGCCCACCCGCCGCGCCGAGACGTTCCTGGCCTGCTTCCGCACCGAGCGCGAGGCCGAGCACCTGTGCGCCGAGCTCGAGCGCATCCGCGACGCCGGGCAGAAGGCCGGCTTCCACCCGGTCACCGGCTGGCGGGTGCGGGCGGTGGAGCCGACGCTGACCGACCGGGTGGGCGCCGCGGTGCAGATCCACGGCCAGCGGTACCTGCACCCGCCCGAGTTCGTCACCAGCCTGGCGTTCGCCGTGCAGGCGCGCGGTGGCGAGATCGTGCAGGGCGCGGCGGTCGCCGACGTGCACCTGCGCGACGCCGGCGTCACGGTCGTCACCGCCGCCGGTGAGCGGCTGCGCCACGACGCCGTCGTCCTGGCCACCGGCGCGGAGCTGGGGCGGCTGGCGCGGCGGTTCGGCGTGCGCCGGCCGGTGCAGGCCGGCCGCGGCTACAGCTTCAGCGTGCCCGCGGAGCGGATGCCCCGCGGCCCGCTGTACTTCCCGACCCAGCGGGTGGCCTGCACGCCGCTGGGGGAGCGGCTGCGGGTGGCCGGGATGATGGAGTTCCGCCGCCCCGGTGACCCGCTCGACCCGCGCCGCGTCGCCGCCGTCGTCGACGCCGTCCGCCCCTTCCTGGCCGGGGTGGACGTCGACGACCGGCGCAGCGAGTGGGTCGGCTCCCGCCCGTGCACCCCCGACGGGCTGCCGCTGCTCGGCGCCACCGCCTCCCCGCGGGTGTTCGTCGCCGGCGGCCACGGCATGTGGGGCATCGCGCTCGGTCCGATCACCGGGCAGCTCGTCGCCCAGGCCGTGCTCAAGGGCGAGGCCCCGCCCGAGCTGGCCCCGTTCGACCCCCTGCGCTGACCCCACGGCTGCTGGAAGGAGCGTCCCCGTGCTGCCCACCCCCGCCCCCCGGTCCACCCTCGAGCCCGGTGACCTGCTGTCGGTCACGACCGTTCCCGGTCCCCACCCCGGCCGCGCGGTCGTCGAGGTCGTCGGCGAGGTCGACGCCTGCACCGCGCCGGTGCTGGAGGCCTGCCTGCGCACGCACGCGACCCGCCCCGGCGTGCGCGAGCTCGTCGTCCACCTGCAGCGGGTCGGCTTCCTCGGCGCCGCCGGGGTCGGCGTCCTGGCCCGGACCGACCGCCGGTGCCGGGCGCGCGGCGCCCGCCTGGTCGTGCGCACCGGTGGTCGTCGCGCCGTCCTGCGTCCGCTGGAGCTGACCGGCCTCACCGGGACCGTCGCCGTCGACCCCGCCGACGGCGAGCGGTCGCGGCCGTGCGGCCCGCGCCCGGGTCGGCGCCCGCGGACGGCGCCGCACCGGCCCCCGGCGCGGCGGGCCCGGCGGGTCGGCCGGTGAGGGCAGCCGGCCGTCCGCCGCTGCCGATGCGCGCCGCGGCCGCGGCCTACCGGTTCCGGGAGAGCCTGTTCGCGCTGCCGGCGGTGCTGGTCCTCGGCAGCATCGGGCTGGCCGGGATCGCCACCGCGGCCGACCGGGCCACCGGCGGGCACGCCGTACCGCTCACCCTGTCGATGCGCAGCAGCACCGCCGCCTGGCTGCTGAGCACCGTCGCCGGGGCGACCATCACCACCGCCGGGGTCGTCTTCTCGCTGACCGTGGTCAGCCTGCAGCTGGCCAGCAGCCAGTTCTCCCCGCGCGTCATGCGCTCGTTCATCCGCGACCGGCTCAGCCAGCTCGTCATCGGCCTGCTCGTGGCGACGTTCGTCTACACCGTCCTGGTCCTGCGGACGGTCGACGCCGGCAGCGCGCGGACGGCGCCCCGGATCTCGCTGACCGTCGCCGTCGTGCTCACCGTGGTGACCGTGCTGCTGATCGTGGCGCACCTCGACCACCTGGCGCACGGCCTGCAGGTGGGCCGCGTCGTCGAGCGCATCGGGGACGAGGGCCGGCAGGTGCTCGCCGCCACCGCGGCCGCCACCGCCGCCGAGCGGCCCGGGGTGCCGCGCCGCCCGTCGCCGGGCGAGCCGGTGCTCGTCGTGCCGGCGCCGCGCGACGGCTGGGTCACCCAGGCGCCCGCCGACCGGCTCCTGGCGGCCGTGCCCCCGGGCACCACCGTGCGCCTGGAGACGCGCATCGGCGCCTACCTCCACGCCGGCGAGCCCCTGGTCACCGTCTGGCCCGCGCCGCAGGACCGGGGGGCCGCCGAGCGGCGCCTGTCGGCGACGGTGCTCGTCGCCGACACCCACACCATGCAGAGCGACGTCGACTTCGCCCTGCGGCAGCTGGTCGACGTCGGCCTGCGCGCGCTCAGCGCGGCGGTCAACGATCCCACCACCGCCGTCGAGGTCACCCTGCGCGTCGGGAGCCTGCTGCGCCGGCTGCTCACCGCCGACCCCGCGCCCGACGTCGTCGCCGGGCACGGCCAGCGGCTCCTCCTGCGGCCCTGGCAGCTGTCGGCCGAGGAGTACGTCGCCCACGGGTTCGACCAGCTCCGGCAGGCCGCGCCCGCCCAGCCGCAGGTCGCCGCCGCGCTGCTGCGCGTGCTGCGCATGCTCGTCGGTCACGTCCGGGCCGCCGGCCGGCCCGAGCACGTGCCCGCGCTGCGCCGTCAGATCGAGCTGCTGCTCGACGCCGTGCGCGGCGCGCCGGGGCTGCACCCGGCCGACCTGGCCCGGCTGGAGGCGATCGCCACCGACGCCGACCCGGCCGACCACGGCACCCGCTGGACGTCCACGCCGGCCGGTGCCGGGCGTCGGCAACCGCGGCGTGCGGCGGAGGTGCCGCGCCGCTGAGCCGCGGCCGCCGCCCTCACCGGCCGTCGGGTCCGTGCTCCCGCCGGTCTCCCGCCGGGCGGCGGTGCGTCGACAGCCCGCGGTGGACCTCGCCGAGGACCGACCAGGTCGTGCCCGCCCCCAGGTCGCCGAGCCGCGGCCAGACGCGCCACAGCGCCCAGCCGAGAGCGGTGACGACGCCGATCGCGAGGCCGGCGGGTGGCGCGCCGAAGAGGGTCAGCGCGATCGGTCCCCAGGCGCAGGCGACCACCGGTGCGGGCAGGCGGGTCCGGTGCCGGGACGCCCGGTGCCCGGTTCGCGGCGCCGGGCGGGGAGGCTCCTCCGCCTCCTCGGCCCAGAACCGCTCGACGTCGTCCACACCCGCTGCTCGTGATCGCTGAGCACGCCCGACCTCCTCCTCGTCGCCCCCGACCATCCCGCCCTCGGGGCCGCCCCGCCACGGCCCGCGCCGGTCGGATGGGGCAGGCTGTCCTTGCCGGTCGTCGGCAACGGACCGACGGGCCGGTCGTCGACCAGCAGCGGAGGAGGACCGCACGTGTCCCGCAGCGCGGACGGACGGCGCCCCGACCCCGGCGCGCCGGTGCCGGAGGACTGGCTGGCGGCGGTGGGGGCCTCGGCGGCGGCCGCCAGCCGCGCCCCGGCCGACCTGCTGGGCGGGTACCTGCCGCTGCTCGCCGACGCCGCCATCCACGGCCGCCGTCCCGACGCGTGGGAGCTCGACGCGGTGCGGGAGCTGGGCCGGCGGGCGGCCGCCGAAGGCGTCGGGGCCCGCCGGGCGGTCGACCTCTACCTGTCGGCGGCCTGGCGGCTGTGGCGGCAGCTGCCGGTCGTCGCGCGCTCCGCCGACCCGGAGAAGGTGCGCCGCGCCGCGGAGGCCGTGCTGCGGGTGCTCGACGACGCGGTCGGTGTCCTGGTCGAGGGTCACCAGTCCGAGCGGCGGGACATGGTCCGCCGCGAGGAGACGCTGCGCGCGGAGTTCGTCGACGACCTGCTGCGCGGCGACGCCGACGTCTCGGCGATGGTCGAGCGCGCCGCGCTGTTCGGCATCGACCTGGGCAAGCCGCACCACGTGGCGCTGGTGGCCCCGCGGGACGCCGACTGCGACGTGGCCCGCGCCGCCACCCTGCTGGAGCGCGCCGTGGTGGACCGGTACGGCGACCGCGAGGTGCTGGTCGCCACCAAGGACGGCCGCGTGGTCGTGCTCGTGCCCAGCGCGGCCACGCCCGCCGGCGCCGCGGCGCGGGGGCGCGACACCGGCGACCTGCTGCGCCAGGACCTGGGGCGGCTGCGGATCGCCGGCCGCTGGCGGGTGGCCGCCGGGCGCGCGTTCCCCGGGGCGTACGGGGTAGCGAGGTCCTACGAGGAGTGCCGGGAGAGCCTCGGCTTCGCCGACCGGCTGGACCTCGACGACGACGTCGTCCACGCCCGCGACCTGCTGGTGTACCGGGTGCTCGGCCGCGACCAGGCCGCGATCGCCGACCTGGTCCGCGACCTGCTGGGTCCGCTGGCGCAGGTCCGGGGCGGCCCGCAGGTGCTGCTGGAGACGCTCCACGCGTACTTCGACGCCGGCGACGTCGCCACCGAGGCCGCCCGCCGGCTGCACGTCTCGGTGCGCACCGTCACCTACCGGCTGGCCCGGGTGGCGCAGCTGACCGGCCACAGCGTGGCCCGGCCCGACCAGCGGTTCTCGCTGCAGGCCGCCGTGCTCGGCGCGCGGCTGCTCGACTGGCCCGCACGGCCGCTGCCCGCCGAGGGGTGACCGCCGGGCCGGCCCCGGCGGTGCGGCGTCAGCCGAGGGGCAGGCCGGCCAGCCCGGCGGCCAGGCCGAGGACGGCGCAGACGCCGAGGGTGCGCAGCACCGACCACCGGACGCGGAACAGCAGGACCGCGGCCACCAGCGCGATGGCCAGGGGCACCCACCGCAGGGTGGTGGGGTCGGGCAGCTCGAGCGCCAGCGGCCCGCCGTCGACGGCGACGGTGTCGGAGAAGAGCGTGTGGACGGCGAAGTAGACGCCGAGGTTGGCGATGACCCCCACGACGGCGGCGGTGATGCCGGTGAGCGCCGCCGACAGCGACCGGTTGCCGCGCAGCCGCTCCATGTACGGGGCGCCGAGCAGGACGAACAGGAAGCTCGGCACGAAGGTCACCCAGGTGACCAGCAGCGAGGCGAGCACGGCGGCGACCCACGGGTCGAGGTCGCCGGGGGCGCGGTAGGCGCCCAGGAACGCGACGAACTGCACGACCATGATCAGCGGCCCGGGGGTGGTCTCGGCCAGCGCGAGGCCACGGACCATCTCGCGCGGACCCAACCAGCCGTAGACCTCGACGGCCTGCTGGGCGACGTAGGCCAGCACCGCGTACGCGCCGCCGAAGGTGACCACCGCGGCGCCGGAGAAGAACAGGCCCTGCTGGGTGAAGACGCTGCCCGCGCCGGTGAGCAGGGCGAACGCCGCGACGGGCGCTCCCCAGACGAGCAGCCCGACCAGCAGCACCCGCAGGGTGCGGCGGGCGGTGGGGGCCTCGTGGTGCAGGACGTCGTCGGAGATCACCGGCGGCGGGCCGGCGTCGGGGCCGTCGGCGGCCGCCTTGCGGGGCAGCGCGGAGGGTCGCCAGCGCCCCAGGGCCCAGCCGCCGAGCCCGGCGAGGGCGACCACGATCGGGAACGGCACGCCGAACAGCGCCAGCGCGAGGAACGAGACGACCGCGACGGCCACCAGGGCCCGGCTGTCCAGCGCCTTCCTCGCCACGCGGATGACGGCCTGGACGACGATGGCCAGCACCGCGGCGGCGAGCCCGGTGAACAGCGAGGTGATCGCGGTGGTGGACCCGAACCCGACGTAGACCGCCGAGAGGACGAGCAGCGCGAGCACGCCGGGGAGGACGAACAGGCCGCCGGCGACCAGGCCGCCGCGGGTGCCGTGCAGCAACCAGCCGACGTAGGTGGCCAGCTGCTGGGCCTCCGGGCCGGGCAGCAGCGTGCAGTAGTTCAGCGCGTGCAGGAACCGGCGCTGGCCGATCCACCGCTTCTCGTCGACCAGCGTGCGCTGCATGACCGCGATCTGGCCCGCCGGGCCGCCGAACGTCTGCAGCGAGATCAGGAACCAGGCCCGCACGGCCGTCCGGAACGGGACGACGGCCGCCGTCGTCTGCGGCTCCCGCGCCGGCTCCGGGGTCGGCGGTCCGGCGTCCTGCTCGGGGGAGGAGGTGTCGCGGGTCACGGGCGTCGTGCTCCTCGATCGGGGGCGGGCGGCGGGTCGGTGCCGGGTCAGGCGGGCTCGCGGCCGAGCAGCAGGCGGCGGCGGTGGTACTCGTAGAGGCCGTCGAAGACCGGTCCGGAGACCGCGAGGGTGCGCTCGTCGTCCCCGGTCATCGACAGCCCGCGGAGCACCACGTCGAGCCCGGGCGCCTCCGGGGCGTCGAAGCGCTCGTCGTCGAGGTCGGCCTCGTGGACGATCTCGGCGATCCGCCACAGCACCGGGTCGGTGAGGTCGTGGTGCCGCAGGATCGTCTCGAACGAGCAGTCGCCGCCGTGGTGGCCCAGCTCGACGCCGCGCATGTCGAACGGCGTCGCGTCGGCCGGCACCTCGCTGCGGTCCGACACGAAGACGAACTCGGCCTCCGGGTCGAGGAACCGGCGGATCAGCCATGCGCAGGCCGCGCGGTCGATGTGCACCCCGGCGCGGGTCGCCCACCTCACGGCGCCGCCTCCGCCACCTCGTCCGCTCTGGTGGCGGCCGACGCGAGGTCGCGCAGCGCGGCGGCGGCCACCTCCCGCTCCGGCGGCGGGAAGAAGTCCCGGCGGTCGATCGCGCGCCACTCGCCGCGCAGCCGGCGCAGCGCCCGGGCGCGCTCCGCCGGGTCGGCGGTGGCGGCCTCCCGGCAGGCGGCGGCGAGGTCGCGGTACTCCTGCGCCCGCGCGGCGGCCATGCCCGCGGCCAGCTCGCGCTCCTGCGCCGAGGTGGCCGGCCGCGCCACCCACAGCCCCGCGGTGCCGCGCGCGGCCAGGACGTCGTCGGCCAGCCACTCCAGCGCCTCGCGCGTGCGGGCATCGGCGGGCAGCGCCACCACGCCGTCGGCGAGCTGCGCCACGCCCAGCCGCTTGAGCCGCCGCCACAGCGTCGTCCGCGGGCCGGACGGTTCCCGCGGCAACCGGTAGGACAGCAGCACCCACTCACCGAGGGCGGACGACGGGCTCACGGGTTGATGCAACCACGGTTGCACCGCCCCGTCCAGCGGCTCACGGCCGCGGCGCGGTGCGGGCCGCGGCGACCTGCGCGGCGGCCGCGGCGAGCCAGGGCTCGAGCGCCGCCGGGTCGTCCCAGCGCTTGTCCAGCAGGTACAGGCCCCTCGTCGGCGTGGTGGCGCCCAGCTCGACCAGGACCGGCTTGAGCGACAGCTCGGGTGCGAGCGCGTGCGCCGGCCCGCCGCCCAGCATCAGCGGGACGGCGACGACGCCGGCCAGCTCGCCGGTGCCGATCTGGTCGAGGAACAGCTTCAGCAACCCGGTGTAGGTGGCCTTGAACGTGGGGCTGGCGACCACCGCCACGTCAGCGGCCTTCAGCGCCGCCACGGCGTCCTCGACCGCCGGGTCGTTCCACGTCAGCAGGCCGGCGCCGAGGTCGACGACGTCGACGACGCGGTCGGGCGGTGCGCCGGTCAGGCGCTCGACCACCAGCTCGGCGGCCGAGCGGGTGCGGGAGTGCGGCTTGGGGTTGCCGACGACGGCGATCGTGCTCACGTTCCTCACCAGGTCCCGGTCGGTTCGAGCAGGGGCGCGCCGACGTCGGCCAGCGCGAGGTCGGCGACCAGGCGGCCGAGCGCCGCCGGGGTCGCGCCCTCGGCCCGGCTCAGCCCGGCGGCGACGACCACGGGGCCGACCCGGTGCAGGACGACGCCCCCGGAGGCCAGGCGGACGGCGCCGCCGAGGAGGCCGGCGCTCCACCGGCCCGCCGCGACGACCGCCGCGCGGGCCCGCACCGCCGCGCCCGCCGCGGAGCGGACCAGCACGCCGTCCCCGGGCGTGCGCTCGACGGCCAGCACCTCCCGGTGGTGGCGGACCACGGCGCCGAGCGTCCCGGCGTCGGCCTGCAGGGGCGCCACGGCCGCGTCGGTGGCCCGCGCGCCCGGGGGGCCCAGCCGCTCGAGCAGCACCACGCCGACCCCGCGGCGGGCGAGCTCCCGGGCCGTGGCCGAGCCGGTGACCCCGCCGCCGACCACGACCACGTCGGTCGACCGGGGTGTGCCCAGACCCGGCGCGCTCACGAGCCGGCCACCGGCTCGAGCACGGGGGCCGCCCGGTGGGTGCCGAAGGTGCGGGCGTGGTAGGTCAGCGGCGGGCCGTCCGCGGCCGCCGCCCGCACGACGTCCCCGAGGACGACGACGTGGTCCCCGCCGTCCACCAGCTGCGCGACCGTGCACGCGAGCCAGCCGGGGCTGCCGGTCAGCCGGGGCGCGCCCGTGTCGGTCACCCACCGCGCGCCGGCGAACCGGTCGGGGCCCTTGCGGGCGAACGCGGCGGCCAGGTCGGCCTGGCCGGCGCCGAGCACGTTCACGCCGAACGGGCGCCCGACCGCGAGCCGGGCGAGCAGCTCCGAGCCGCGGTCGAGGGCCACCAGCAGCATCGGCGGCGCCATCGACAGCGAGGCGAACGCGCTGACGGTGGTGCCGTGCGGCCGGCCGTGCCGCAGCACGGTCACCACCGACACCGGCGTGCAGACGCCCGCCATCACCTCGCGGAACGCGGCGGCGACGGGGTGCCGCGGCTCACCAGGCACTGGTCACCACCGCGAGCTGCGGGGTCGGGGCAGGGGTGGCGCGCAGGGCCTCCAGGAACGTGACCACCTCGGCGGCCACCGAGCGGTGCTGCAGGTCGTTGAGGACGTCGTGGTGCGCGCCCCGCACCACGGTGAGCCGCGCCCGGGGGCGGGCCTTCGCCGCGCCGGCCAGCGCCTCGTGGTCGGCCAGCGGGTCGGCGTCGCCCACCAGCAGCAGCTGCGGGACGGCGGCGGTGCTGCCGTACGCGAGGTCCAGCAGCCCGGCGGGGAGGGGGGCGCGCAGGCCGGCGCGCCGGTCCGCGGCCCCGTCGGCGAGGACGGCGCGGTGCACGGGGCAGTGCGTGCGCGCGTCCAGCTCGTCGTCCCACCCGCCCGCGGCGAGCGGGTCGTGGCCGGGCAGGCCCGCCAGGACCAGCCCGTCGGGCCACCAGGTCGCGTCCGGCGCCGGCCGGGCGGTGACGGCGGCCAGCGCCACGGCGCCGGCGTCGGCGCCGACCAGCACCAGCGGCCGGACGGCGTCCGGCCCAACCACGGCCGAGAGCCACTCGGCCAGGCGGGGCAGGTCGGCGGGGCCGTCGAGCGCCGGCGGCTCGGCCACGCGGACGGCGTAGGCGTCGGCCGCGAGGCGGCTCCCGAGGCGCCGGTAGGCCGAGCGGCCCTCGCCGCGCCCGGGCACGACCACGACGGTGCCGCGGACGCGCAGGCCCTCGGGGGTGGGGAAGTCCAGGTGCTCGGTCACGAGGCGGCTCCTGCCAGGCGGCGGTCGGGCGCGGGCTGCCAGCCCAGCGCGGGCGCGATCTCGGTGGCGATCAGCTCCAGGGCGCGGATCGCGGCGTCGTGGTCGGGGACGGCCGGGTTGAACTGGGTGATCAGGTCGGTGGCGACCGGCAGCACCCGCTCCCGCTGCAGCCCGGCGACGATCTCGTCGGGGTGGCCGTAGAAGGCGTGGAACCGGCGCAGGTAGCCCTCGGTGCCCAGGCCCGCGGGGAACGCGCCGCGGGCGACGAAGGGCTGCGCGGCGCGCAGCACGTCGGGGCCGATCTGCGCCAGCGCCGTGCGCCGGTCGGCGGCCGGGAACACGAACCGGGACAGCCCGATCCGGGACGCCCGCGGCCGCGTCCAGGCGGCGAGGAACTCGTCGGCCCAGGGGCGCTGGACCTCGTCGGTGGGCGCGTCGTGGCCGTAGGCGGCGCGGTTGAGCAGGAGGTTCGACCCCGCCCGCGCCGCGTGGACCGCGCCGGGCGCGCTGAACACGCCCTGCCAGACGCGGTCGGCGAAGCCGGTCGCCGGCGGCTGGACCCGGAACCCGGCGGTGCCCACCTCCTCGCCCGCCAGGGCCGCGCGGAGCACCGCCAGTCCCTCGGTGGTGAGCTCCCGCTTGCGCGCGACGTCGCGGCCGAAGGCGGCGTACTCCAGCTCGCTGCCGCCGCTGCCGACGCCGAGCTCCACCCGGCCGCCGCTGAGGGTGTCGACGACGGCGACGTCCTCCGCCAGCCGCACGGGGTGCTCCAGCGGGAGGATCGTGATCGCCGTGCCCAGCCGGATCCGCCGGGTGCGGGCCGCGGCGTGCGCGAGGAACGGCCACGGCGACGGCAGGCCGCCGCCACCGCCGGGGGCGTGGTGCTGGGCCACCCAGCCGACGTCGAAGCCGAGCTCGTCGGCGACGACGAACAGGTCCTGGGCGTTGCGGTAGGTGGTCGCGGCGTCGTCCCGGCCCTGGACGTGGGTGAGGAAGCCGAGCCGGAATCGCGGCGCGGTCACGACTCGGCCCCGGCGGCGGCGAGCGCGAGCCCGCAGGGCCGCAGCGCGAGGGAGAGCTGCTTCGGGGTCATGGGTTCCTCTCAGGCGTCGAGCAGGGCACGCAGGGCCACCCGCTCGTCGCGGTCCGCAGTGCGCGAGCGCAGGGTCGGCGCCGAGCTGACGAGCAGGCGGGTGTAGGGGTGGGTGGGGTTGCCGACGACGTCGCGGGCCGGGCCGACCTCGACCAGCTCGCCCCGGTACAGGACCGCGATCCGGTCCGCGACCCCGGCGACGGAGCCGAGATCGTGGGAGATGAAGACGAGCGCGACGCCCGAGTCGCGCAGCTCCTCGAGGATGCCGAGGACCTGCACGCGGGTGGCCGAGTCCAGGGCGCTGACCGGCTCGTCGAGGATGACCAGCTCCGGCTCGGTGATCAGGGCCCGGGCGACGGCGACCCGCTGCCGCTGGCCGCCGGAGAGCTCACCGGGCAGCCGGGCCAGCAGCTCCTCGTCCAGCCGCACGCGGGTGAGGTAGGTGCGCGCCCTGGCGACGGCGTCGGCGCGGCCGACGCCGCGGACGAGCAGCGGCTCGACGAGCGACTCCTCGACGGTGAGGTCGGGGTCGAGGCTGCGCAGCGGGTCCTGGAAGACGTACTGGACGACGCCGCGGCGGCGCAGCGCCCGCCACTGCCGTGCCGAGCACCCCGTCACCTCCTCGCCGCCGACCACGATCCGGCCGCCGGAGGCGCGCACCAGCCCGAGCACCGCGCGGGCGAGGGTGGACTTGCCGGAGCCGGTCTCGCCGATGAGGCCCAGCGTCTCGCCGCGGGTGACGGTCAGCGAGACGCCGTGCAGCACCTGGCGCCGCCCCGTGCGCGGCCCGAGGTGCACCGCGAGATCGCTGACCTCGAGGACGGGCGTGGGGTCAGCCGGCACGGGTCGCCTCCGGGCGGGGGGTGAGGAACCGCTCGAGCCCGTACTGCTCGTGCTCGGCGACGAGCAGCTGCGTGTACTCGTGCTGCGGGTCGTGCAGGACCGCCGCGGTCGGCCCCTGCTCGACGACGGCGCCCCGGCGCAGCACCAGGACCTCGTCGCAGAGCTGGGCCACGACGGCGAGGTCGTGGGAGACGAGGACGAGGGAGAGCCCGGTGCG
This sequence comes from Geodermatophilus sp. SYSU D00815, assembly GCF_054050035.1. NCBI lineage: Bacteria > Bacillati > Actinomycetota > Actinomycetes > Geodermatophilales > Geodermatophilaceae > Geodermatophilus > Geodermatophilus sp. SYSU D00815. Next base: position 154,528 of record NZ_JBJGYO010000006.1, read on the forward strand.
GTTGCGCAGGTCGGCCAGCAGGTCGAGGACCTCGGCCTGCACCGTGACGTCGAGCGCCGTGGTGGCCTCGTCGGCGATGAGCACCTGCGGGTCCGCGGCGACGGCCGCGGCGATGAGGACCCGCTGCAGCATGCCGCCGGAGAGCTCGAACGCGTACTGGTCGTAGACCAGCTCGGGGTCGCGCAGCTGCACGGCGGCGAACAGCTCGACGGCCCGGGCGCGGGCCTCGCGCCGCCGCAGGCCCTTCTTGACGCGGACGACCTCGGCCACCTGCGGGCCCACCCGGATCGACGGGTTGAGGTAGGAGGCCGGGTCCTGGAAGACGGCGCTGATCGTCGACCCGCGCAGCTCGGTCCACCGCGCCGGGGTCAGGCCGGCGACGTCCTCCCCGGCGATCTCGATCGAGCCGCCCGAGACCGCGAAGTGCTCCGGCAGGATGCCGAGCGCGGCGCGGCAGGTGAGCGTCTTCCCGCTGCCGGACTCGCCGACGATGCCCACCACCCGGCCGGGCGGGAGCGAGAAGCTCACGCCGTGCACGATCTCCCGGTCGCCCACCTGGTCGCGGATCCGCAGGTCGCGGACCGCCAGCACCGGGGCGGGCGGGGTGGGGGCGGACGGGGTCGCGGGCGCGGCGGGGCTCTCGGAGAGCGTCGTCATCGGGCACCACCTCCGGCGGGGACGGGTCCGGACGGGGCGGCGCGGGAGGCGCGGGCCCGGCGGGCGTTCAGCAGCGCCCGGCCGGCCTCGCCGGAGACGTCGCGGATGGCGTCGGCGAGCACGTTGCAGGCCCAGACCGTGGCCATGATCAGCAGCGCGGGCGCCACCGGCGCCCACGGCGCGAAGTTCAGGTAGCCCAGGTCGGAGGCGAGCAGGCCGCCCCACGTCGGCTGCGGCGGCTGCACGCCGATGCCGAGGAAGGTCAGGCTGGAGACGACGACGAAGCCGACGCCGATCGTCTGCGCGAGCGACACCGCGATCGGCGGCAGCACCTTGACCCACACGTGCCGGCGCGCGATCCAGCCGAGCGACGCGCCCGAGATCAGGGCCGCCTCGACGTACTGCGACCGCGCCACGGCCAGCGTCGCCGCCCGGGCCACCCGGTAGAACAGCGGCGAGACCAGCACGCCGACGGTGAGCATCGCCTGCGTGAGGCCGTTGCCCAGCAGCGCGGTCACCGCGACGGCGAACAGCAGGAACGGCAGGGCCACCAGGGTGTCGGCCAGCCGCAGCGTCGCCCACTCGAAGACCCGGCCCAGGTACACCGAGAGGATGCCGGGGACGGCGCCGACCGCCAGGGCCACCAGGGCGACCTCGACCGACCCCACGACGCTGTCCCGGGAGCCGTCGAGCAGCCGGCTGAGCACGTCCCGGCCGAGGTAGTCCGTCCCGAGCCAGTGCTGCCAGGACGGGCCGGCCAGGGTGTCCGCGCTCGCCGCGAGCGGGTCCTGCGGGGCGATCCACGGGCCGGCCAGGGCCAGGAACGCGATGACCACCAGGATGCCCAGCGCGATCCGGGCCGACGGCAGGGAGAGGACGCGGCGGACCATCAGACCCCCCGTTGCGAGGCCGGGGTGACCCGGGCCAGGACGACGTTGACGACCAGGTTGAAGACGACGACCAGCACGATCGAGACGACGAGCACCCCCTGCACCGCGGGCACGTCACCGGCCTGCGCCGAGTCGTTGGCGAACCGGCCGAAGCCCTGCAGGCCGAAGATCCACTCGGTCACGACCGAGCCGCCGATCAGCGCGGGGAACTTCAGGCCCAGCACCGCGAGCGCCGGACCGGCGCCGTTGCGCAGCACGTGCCGGAGGAAGACCCGCCGCGGCCCCAGGCCGCGGACGACCGCGCCGGTCACGTAGTTCTCGCGGTAGGCGGCGACCAGGCCGCTGCGCAGCTGGCGGGCGACGTCGGCGACGACGTCGAAGCTCAGCGCCAGGGCCGGCAGGGTGATGTGCGCCAGCCACGGGCCCAGGCCGGCGCTCGCGGGGACGTAGCCGGCGGAGGGGAACCAGCCCAGCCCGACGGCGAGGAACGTGACCAGCACGATCCCGACGACGAACGCGGGCATCACCGAGACGACGGTGGTGAAGCCGGTGATCGCCCGGTCGACCCACGTGGTCCGGCGCAGCGCCGCGAGCGTGCCCAGCAGGAAGCCGAGCACCACGCCGATCACCAGCGCGAACGTGGCGATCGACAGGCTGATCGCCAGGCCCTCGGCGATCAGCAGGGAGATGTCCGCGCCGTTGGACCAGCTGGTGCCCAGGTCGCCGTGGAGCACGCCCTCGAACCACGTCCAGTACTGGGCGAGGAACGGCCGGTCGAGGCCCCACTGCGCCTCGACCCGCGCGATCGCCTCGGGGGTGGCGCTCTCGCCGAGCTGGATGCGGGCCGGGCTCAGCCCGGACAGCGCCCGCAGCGCGAACGTGACGAACGTCGCCACGAGGAAGACGGGGACGAAGATCGCCACCGAGCGGCCGAGGGTGGCCAGGGTGCGGCCGGCGGCCCGCCGCACCCTGGTCCCCGCGGTGGAGGTCACCGTCAGCCGCCGATCGTCACGCCGGTCCACTCGACGTGGCCGGGGTTGCCGGGCAGGTCGGAGATGTCCGGGCTCTTGGCGAAGAGGTTCGGGTCCTCGTAGACGAACACCAGCGCCTGGCTCTGCAGCCCGACCCGGGTGGCGGCCTGGAGGTTCGCCTCGTACTCGGCCGACCCGATGGGCGTCTGCCGGACCGTCGCGACGGCCTCCTCGAAGCCCTCGGGCTCGTACGGCGTGCTGAGGTTCAGCGGGCCGTTCGGGCCGAAGTGGGCCGTGAGGGTCTGCACGGCGGAGTCGCGGCCGGTGGTGCCGTAGAGCGAGAAGGTCAGGTCCTTGGCGAAGAAGGGCGTGGACCAGTTCTTGTCGATCGTGATGTCCACCGTGATGCCGACGGCGGCCAGCTGCGACTGCACGATCTCCGCCATGGGGTTCTCCGACGGGATGACGAGGTCCAGCTCGATCTCGCCCGGCTCGTAGCCGGCCTCGGCCAGCAGCTGCTCGGCCTTGTCGGGGTCGTACGGGTAGAGGTCGGCCGACTCGGGGTCGTAGGCCGCGTAGCCCGGCGGGAACGGCTGGTTGGTCGCCTGGCCGTAGCCGAAGGTCAGCTTGTCCACGTACTCCTGGCGGTCGGTGGCGTACCGGACGGCGTCGACCACCCGCGGGTCGTCGAACGGTGCCTTGTTGATGTTCAGGCTGATGTTCGCGGCGTTGAAGCCCGGCTGCACGAAGACGTCGAGGCCCGCGGTCTCGGCCGCCTCGGCCTGGCTGGCGTCGATGTCGGCGAAGTTGTAGACGCCGGTCTGCAGGCCGGAGACGACGGTCGCGGCGTCCGGGGCGGAGACCACCTCGACGCGGTCGACGTGGATGTTGTCGGCGTCCCAGTAGTCCGGGTTCTTCTCCAGGACCACCTTCGTGCCGGGGATCAGCTCGGTGACCACGAACGGCCCGGCTCCGACCGGCTTCTGGTCGAGCGCGGCGACGTCCTCGGACGCCTGCGGGCTGGGGATCATCGCCACGCGCTGGCCGAGCAGGAGCGGGATCTGGTAGTCGACCTGGGTCAGGTGGACGACCACGTCGAGGTCCCCGTCGGCGGTGACCGACTCGATCGTGGTGAGGTCACCGAACAGCGCGGAGTTCTCCTGCGTCTTGGCCCGCTCGATGTAGGTCGTGACGGCCTCGGCGTCCACCGGCGCGCCGTCGCTGAAGGTCAGGCCCGGGCGGAGGTGGAAGGTCACCTCGTCCCCGGTGTCGTTGTAGTCCCAGCTCTCGGCGAGGCCGGGCACGGGGTCGCCGTTCTCGTCGATGTTGGTCAGGGACGCGTAGGCCAGGGCCAGGATGCGGAACTGGGCGCCGCTGCCGGCGACCACCGGGTCCCAGTGGGTCGGGAAGTACGAGGTGGCCCACTTCAGCTCGGCGGGGCCGCCGCCTCCGGAGCCGGCCGCGCCGCCCCCCGCGCAGGCGCCGAGGACCAGCGCGGCGGCGAGCAGCAGGGCGGCCCACAGGCCGGTGCCGGACCGGCGGCGGAGGGGCGTGGGGCGGGCGGGGGTCATCGTCGTCCTTCTCTCGGGCACGGGGCTCACGGGACGAGCGCCGGGACGGCCGGCTCGTCGGGGGTGGTCGCGGCGCGGCGCGCGGCGGTGTGGCGGTTCTCGGGCACCGGCAGGCCGAGGTTGCCGCGCAGGGTGGTCGACTCGTACTCGCTGCGGACGACGCCGCGCTCGCGCAGGATCGGCAGCACCTGGTCGGTGAAGCGGGCGAACTCCCGGGGCGCGTTGACGGTGACGTTCACCCCGTCGAGGCCGCCGGCCTCGAACCAGCGCTGGATCTCGTCGGCGACCGTCCGCGGCGAGCCGACGAAGGGGGAGCGCCGGGCGTCCAGCTGGTGCTGGACCACCTGGCGCAGGGTGAGGCCCTTCTCCCGCGCCAGCTTCTTGATCGCCTCGGCCTGGGTGCGGAAGCTGCGCTCGCCGGCGTCGCCCACCTCGGGGAACGGGGCGTCGAGGTCGTACTGCGAGAAGTCGTGCCAGCCGAACGGGCGGCCGAGCTCGGCGAGCGCCTTGTCGAAGGTCCTGCCGCCGAGGACGGCGGCCTCCTTCTCCCGGGCCTCCTCGTCGGTGTCGGCCACGATCACCGAGATCCCCGGCACGATCAGCAGCTGCTCGGGGTCGCGGCCCTTGGCGGCGGCCCGCTCGCGCAGCTCGGTGCGGAAGGCCCGCGCCTGCTCCAATGTCTGGGCGTGGGTGAAGATCGCGTCGGCGATGCCCGCGCCGAGGTCGCGGCCCTCCTCGGAGTCGCCGGCCTGGAAGATCACCGGCTGGCCCTGCGGCGAGCGCTCGATGTTCAGCGGGCCGACGACGGAGAAGAACTCGCCCTGGTGCTCGAGGGCGTGCAGCCTGGTGCGGTCGAAGAAGACGCCGCGCTCCTTGTCCCGCGGGAAGGCGTCGGCCTCGTAGGAGTCCCACAGCCCCTGCGCCACCCGGACGTGCTCGAGCGCGCGCCCGTAGCGGGTCGCGTAATCGTAGTGCTCGTCGCGGCCGTAGTTGCCCGCCGTCCCGGCGTCGCCGCTGGTGACGACGTTCCAGCCGGCCCGCCCGCCGCTGATGTGGTCGAGCGAGGCCAGCCGCCGGGCCACGTCGAACGGCTCGTTGTACGAGGTCGTCAGCGTGCCGACCAGGCCGATGTGCCGGGTGTGCACCGCGATCGCCGACAGCAGGGTCAGCGGCTCGAGGCGGCTGAGGTAGTGGTGCGGCGAGTCGGGGGTGATGAACTGGCTGTCGACGATGAAGACGTGGTCGAACTTCGCCGCCTCGGCCTCCTGGGCGCGGGCGATGTACCAGCGGACGTCGACGCTGGCGTCGCCGGGGATCTCCGGGTCGAGCCAGGTGCTGTGCTGGCCCGGACCGCCGACCCCGAGGAGGACGGCGCCGAGCTTCAGCGTGCGACGGGACATGGGGGACCTTCCTGACGTGGGCGTGGGGAGGCAGCGCCGAGCCACCCCCGGCCGCGGGGCGGCAGGGGGCGGGGAGGGGACGGCGCGGTGCCGGAGGGGGTGTCGCTGCCGCGCGGCGGCGCGGCGGACCGATCAGCCGATCAGGTCAGCGACAGAGGCTCGCCTCGCTGCGAGCGAGGTCCAGCCAGCGACGACACGTGAGCATCACGGCGGCCGGCGGGGTCATGCCGACGATCATGCGGGGACGGCGCCGCGGGTGTCCAACGACTGTTCGTGATGGGGACCCATCACGAGCCGCGATCCTTTCTCTACTAATCTGATCGACATGAACCGGATACTGGCGATCGCTCCGCTGCGCAGCCTCGTGGCCGTCGCGGACTGCGGCGGTTTCCAGCGGGCCGCCACCGCGCTGCACCTGAGCCAGGCGGCGGTGAGCCAGCACGTCCGCCGGCTGGAGACGGCGACCGGCCGGCGGCTGGTGGAGCGCGACGGCCGCGGCTCCCGGTTCACGGCCGAGGGCGAGCAGCTGCTAGGCCACGCCCGGCGGATCCTCGCCGCGCACGACGAGGCGCTGCTCAGCCTGGGCGTCGAGACGGAGGAGACGGTCGTCATCGGCTCCACCGAGCACGCCGCGGCGCAGCTGCTGCCCCGTCTCTCCGCCGCGCTCGAGGCCGTGCTGCCCGACCACCGCGTGCGGTTCCGGCTGGACCGGGGGACCGGCCTGCGCGAGGCGCTGGCCTCGGGCCGGGTCGACGTCGCGCTGCTGCTCGGCCCCGCCGACGGCCCGCGGGCGACGCCGGTGGGGCAGCTGGAGCTCACCTGGTGCTCGGCGCCGTCGTGGCGGCTGCCGCCGGCGCCGCGGCCCGTGCCGGTCGTCGCGTTCGACGACCCCTGCGCGCTGCGCACCCGCGCCCTGGACACGCTGGCGCGGCACGGCATCCCCGCGGTCGTCGGCGCCGAGGCGATGCAGCTGGCCGGCGTGCAGGCCGCGGTGGGCGCCGGGCTCGGCGTGGCGCTGCTGGCCACGCTCGGCCAGACCCCGGAGGGCCTGGTCGCGCGCGACGACCTGCCCCGGCCCGACCCCCTCCCGCTGGCGGCGTGGACCCGCCAGGGGCTCCCGCCCGAGATCGCCCGCCGTGTCGCCGACGCGCTGCGGCGGCTGCTCGCGGCGCCGGTCGCCGTCCCGAACCTCGCACTCGTCAAGGGAGCCTGATGCCCGCACTCCACGTCCCCGCCGGCAGCGCCGGCGGGGAGTTCGTCCGCACCCCCAGCGGTGTGCTGCTACCCGCGGACATCGACCCGTTCCACCGGCGGCTGCACCGCATCGCGCCGTCCGGGCTGGTCGGTGACACCACGCAGACCTCGGGCATGCGGCGGCTCGAGGCGGTCAGCGGCAAGACCGTCGGCGCGCGGCACCTCTGGATGGGCCAGACCCACGTGCCGGGCGCGACGGCCTCGGGCAACCACCACCACGGGGCCTCGGAGACGGCGATCTACGTCGTCTCCGGGACACCGGTGTTCGTGTTCGTCGACCTCGAGGGCGACGAGCCGGTCGAGACCCGCATCGAGACCGGGCCGGGGGACTACGTCTTCGTCCCGCCGTACGTGCCGCACCGGGAGGAGAACCCCGATCCCGACACCGAGGCGGTCGTGGTCATCGCGCGCACCACCCAGGAGGCGGTCGTCGTCAACCTCGACGCCCTCGACTGGTCCGAGGTCCGCCTCGACGGCCCCGGGGAGGGCTAGGAGCGCGTCAGTGGTGCGGGCCGCGCCGGCCGAGGGTCTCCACGGGGGTGGCGCCGGGGCGGGTCCACTGCGGCACGGGGCGGCTGGTGGGCCCCCAGGTGGGGTTCCCGTCCGCGTCGGAGCGCCAGTACCAGCACGCGTGGCGCCCCTCGGGCCAGCCCTCGGGCTTGTCCTCCCACACCTCGCCGCGGCCGTAGGGCGTCCTGTCGAGCAGGCCGAAGGAGCCGACGACCGGCTCGTTGCCGCGGCCGGTCGTGGAGTAGGTCAGGAAGGTGCGGTCGCCGTCGCGCAGGTAGCAGGTGAGGTACCCCATCTCCCCGCCGACGGGCTCGTCGACGCCGCGCACCGAGTACCAGGGCTGGGTGTAGCCCATGAACTCGACGTAGGCGGCCACCTCGTCCCAGCGGCCCGTGGTCAGGACGGCGAACGAGACACCCCTCGCGTCGAGGTACACGGTGTCCCGGAGCTGCCACGTCGTCATGGTGCAGCCCTCGCACTGCCCCTGGTGCGGCGCGCCGTCGTACCACATGTGCTTGTAGACCAGGAGCTCGTCGCGGCCCTGGAACAGGTCCAGGAACGGGACCGCGCCGTCGGGTCCGACGACCTCGACCGTGCCGTCGAACTCCACCATCGGCAGCCGGCGGCGGGCCGCGGCGAGGGCGTCGCCCTCGCGGGTGTGGGCCTTCTCGCGGACCAGGAGTTCGTCGCGGGCGGTCTGCCAGGTGGCCAGGTCGACGACGGGCGGGCGGCCGGGCAGCGCGGTGGGGTGGTCCGGCGTGGTCGTCATCGCGTCCTCCGTGGTGTCTCGACCGGGGGGTCACCATGGCGGACCCGCGGCCCGGCCGGAACTCATCGGCCGCCGGGGCCGCCCTGACGGGACTCCCCAGGTCTGGGGGCGGAGCTCGGGGAACCGGACGAGCCCCCGCGGCGACTAAGAACTCGACCGGGACGGCGCCGGCCGGACCGACCGAGACCACCAGGAGACCTTCGTGACCATCCGACTGCGCCGCGCCGCCCTGGCGATCCTCGCCGCGGTCGCCGCCGTCCTCGCGCTGGGCGTCGGGACGGCGTCCGCCCACGTCAGCGTGGGCTCGCCGAACGCCGCCGCCGGCGGCTTCGCCGAGCTCACCTTCAGCGTCCCGAACGAGAGCGACACGGCGTCGACGACGGGGCTGCGCGTGCAGCTGCCCACCGACACGCCGCTGGCGTTCGTCAGCGTCAAGCCGGTGCCCGGCTGGACCGCCGTGACCACGACGACCACGCTGGACCCGGCGATCGAGTCGCACGGCACCACGATCACCGAGGCGGTCAGCGAGATCACCTGGACCGCCGACCCCGGGGTCGGCATCCGGCCGGGGGAGTACCAGACCTTCTCGATCAGCGCCGGGCCGCTCCCGGACGCCGAGTCGCTCACCCTGCCCGCCATCCAGACCTACGACGACGGCACCGAGGCGGCGTGGATCGAGCCGACCGTCGACGGGCAGCCCGAGCCGGAGCGCCCGGCGCCGGTGCTCGCGCTGGCCGGCGAGAGCGCGGGCGGCGAGGCCGAGGGCGGCACGGTGGCCGAGGCCTCGGCCGGGTCCGACGCGGCTGCCTCCGACGACTCGGGTGGTTCCGGGCTGGCCGTGACGGCGCTCGTCGTCGGCGCGCTGGGCCTGGTCGCCGGCGTCGCCGGTCTCGGGATCGGGCTGGCCGCGCGGCGGCGCGCCGGCTGACCACGCCGCGGCGGCGGCGCCGGCCACGGTGCCGGGCCGCCGCCGCCGCGCGCAGCGCCGTCCCCGGAGGGGTCGGCTCCGGTCAGCCGGCGCAGTTCTGGTCGACGTACGCGTCCAGGAACTCGACGGCGCCCTCCACCTCCGCCTGCTCGTCCCGGGGCAGCTCCTCGAGCTCCTCCACCCGCGCCAGGGCGACGCGCACCGCCTCCACCGAGTCCTCGAGCCGGTCGGACGGCGCGACGTCCTGGAGGTCCTCCAGCAGCGGGAGTCCCTCCTCGGCGCTCTCCGCCTCGTCCACCTGCTGGTGGACCGCGCAGAACTCCTCGACCGAGCCACCCCCGCACCCGCTGAGCAGGAGGGGGACCGCGAGCGCGGCCGCGGCGGGAAGGGCGCGGGTGCGCATGGACGTGCCTCCGGTGGGGTCAGGGGACGGGGCAGGGACGCTATCCGGCCGCCCGGGGCGGTGGCCGTCGCAGGCGGGAGCGCCTCCCCCGAAGGAGGTTCCGCCGTGGTGGTCCTCCCGCGCGTCGGTTCACGACTCAGCGAGACCGCGTGGTTACGGTGAGGTCACGCCGGGACGGGGGTCCGGCTGCCCGACCCCACGTGACCCCGGAAGGACGACGGCTGGACGTGCGAGCCGCGGTGAACGACATCCGCAGGACCGGATCCCGCCCCGGCGACCTGCTCGGCGATCGCTACGAGCTGGAGTCGGTGATCGCCGCCGGCGGCATGGGCCGGGTGTGGCGGGCCCGCGACACGGTGCTCGGCCGGCCGGTCGCGGTGAAGGTGCTCGGCGGCGCGCAGACCGCCGACCCGACGTTCCTCACCCGCTTCCGCTACGAGGCGCGGCACGCCGCGCAGCTCGGCGACCCGCACATCGCCGCGATCCACGACTACGGCGAGGGGGTCGACGGCGACGGCGAGGAGATCGCGTACCTGGTGATGGAGCTGGTCGAGGGGGAGACCCTGGCGGCCCGGCTCCGCCGCACGCCCCGCCTGGACCCGACGACGGCGCTGGAGGTCGTGCGGCAGACGGCGTCGGCGCTCGCCGCGGCCCACGCCGCCGGCGTCGTGCACCGCGACGTCAAGCCGGCCAACGTGCTGGTGCGGCCGGACGGCGTCGCCAAGCTCACCGACTTCGGCATCGCCTGGTCGGCGGCGAACGTGCCGCTGACCCGGGCCGGCCAGGTGATGGGGTCGGTGCACTACCTCGCCCCCGAGCGCCTGGACGGCTCCCGGGCCACACCCGCCAGCGACGTCTACTCCCTCGGCGCCATCGCCTACGAGTGCCTGGCCGGGCACCGCGCGGTCGAGGGCGACAACTCCGTCGCCACCGCCTTCAAGCACGCCCGCGAGACGCCGGCGCCCCTGCCCGCCGACGTGCCGGCCGACGTGCAGGCCCTCGTCGCGCGGGCCATGGCCCGGCAGCCGGCCGACCGGTTCCCCGACGGCGCCGCCCTGCGCGACGCCGTCGACGCGCTGCTGCCGGCCGCCGATCCCGACCGCAGCCCGACGACGCTCCTGACGACCGACGTCGACCCGGACCCCCACAGCGCCACCGCCACCGACGTCCTCGCGCTCGGCGGCGGGCGGCGGCGCGGGGCCGTGGTCGCCCTCGTGGCGCTGGCCCTCGCGGCCGTGCTCGCCGTCGTCGTCGGCGTCGCGGTGCTGCTCTCCCCGGACGCCCCGGGCAGCGCCGAGCCGGCCGGGGCGACGCCCCGGGCCACGACCGCCGGCGCCGAACCGGCCGTCGCGACGACCGTCGCCCTCGCGGCGGACGGGCTGGTCGGCAGCAACGTCACCGAGGTGCGCAGCCAGCTGGTCGCGCTCGGGCTCGCGGTGCGGCTGCAGGCGGTCGAGCGCGCTGGTGTCCCGGCGGGGCAGGTGCTCGAGCTCGACCCGGTCGGGCAGCTCGCCCCCGGCCAGCTCGTGACCGTGACCTACGCGACTCCGCCGCCACCGGCCCCACCCAGGACCGCCGCGCCGTCCACGACCGCGCCGACCGCCGAGGCCCCGGCCCCCGCGGCGACGGGCGCGACGGACGAGGGTCGGGGCAACGGCAACTCCGACGGGGGGAACGGCGACGGGGACGACCGGGGCCGCGACCGCGACCGGGGCCGCGACCGGGACGACTGAGCCGGCCGACCGCTCGGACGGCGTCCTCCGGCGGTCGCGCGGGTCAGCTGACGGGCGTGGTCCCGAACATCAGCACCCGCCGGCCGACGTCGTAGTGGACGTCGTCGCTGTCCCGCAGGAGGTCCTGCAGCGCGTCGGCGTCGTCCGCCGAGAGGGTCAGCACCTCTTCCCACGCGCCCTGGTCGAGGACGAGTTGGAGCGTGAAGACGCCGGCGCTCCCGGGCTCCTGGGCCACCCAGGAGAACTGGTAGTGGCTCAGCTGCCGGACGCGGATGCTGTCGTCGGTGAGCGGCTGCGTGACCTGGGCGACGGGGGGCTGCTCGGACATCGGCTCTCCTCGGTCGGTACGCGAGGACCGCCGCATACCCAGGTCAGCGCCGGGGCAGCCGGTTCGGGATGCCGGACCGCGCGCGTCGTGGCAGCCTGTCAGCAGGCCACGCCGCGCCGGGTGGAGGGGGACTCCCTGGCGGGGCACCGGGTCGGGTTCAGAGCTCCAGCTCCCCGGCTCGGCCATGCCCGCAGGGCGTCAGGGGGCCGGCTCGGCACCGTCCAGCGGCGCGGCACCGTCCAGCGGCTCCGTGTCGTCCGGCGACGCGGCGCCGGCCGGCGGGGTGGCGCCCCCCAGCGGCGCGGGCTGCGTGGTCTGCGGCGCGCCGGAGGCCGACCCGGTGGGTCCGGCCGCGGAGCTCGGCGCGCCGGTCCCCGTCGGCGCCGACGACGAGGCGGACCCGGTCGGGCCGGTGGGCTCCGAGTCGTCCTCCACCGACCCGGTGGGCCGGGACGGGGACTCCTCCGCGGTGGGCGTCGCCGGCGTGCTCGTGCCCGGCGAGGTCGGCGTCGACGGGGTCGTGGTCCCGGCGTCCGCCTGGTCGTCGCCCAGCTCGCCGAGGGTCGTCGTCCCCGCGCTGGAGGAGCTGGTGACCATCGCCGAGACCGGCTTCTGACCGATCAGCTCGATGCCGGTGATGATCCCCATCGCCACGGCGAAGACGCCGACGGCGTAGGCGGCCACCCGGCCCCAGCGCGGCTGGAACCGCCGGGCCGGCGCCCGGCGCGGGTCGAGCCGCGCCGGCAGGACGGCGGTGGCGTCGGGGTCGGCGGCGACGGCGGCCGGCCGGTGCGTCCGGCCGCCGGCCAGCGCCTTGCGCAGCCGCTCGTTGGTCTTGGCCAGCGAGCTGCTGTAAAGCGCGGCGCCGACGCTGCTCACCACGCTGGCCAGCGCGGCGCCGATGAGGGTCCCGGCGACGCCGAAGAACGACAGCAGCACCGCCGACGACACCGCGGCGAGCGCGCCCGCCGCCACCTGGACGACGTTGATGCCTGTGCCCTTCGGCTGGTCGGCCTCCTCGGCCTTCGGGTCGTCGGTCTCGGCTGCGGACGTGGGACGCGGGGAAGTCATGAGCTCCGGGGTGGACGTGCACGTGCGGGGGAAGAGGGCCCGGCGAGGCCGGGCCACCGGTTCGAGGCTACGAGACCCGGCGGCCCGGCGTCGCGTCGCTCCCCCCGCTCAGCACGCCCCTGACCTGCGGGAAGACAGCGGTGTGATTCCTCGCACGTCAGACGGCGACGGGAGCCTCCTCCGCCTCGATGGCGGCGTTCCACTCCCGCTTGCCGGCCTGCCAGCGGTCCTCGGTGTCGCCGACCCGCCAGTACCCGGAGATCGAGGTGAACTCCGGCTGCAGCCCCCGCTGCGCGCGCAGGTACCGGCGCAGCTCCCGGACCGCGCCGGCCTCGCCGTGGACGAAGAGGTGGGCGGTGCCCTCCGGCAGCGACGCGGCGAGCACGGCGGCCACCAGCGCCACGCCGGGGGCCCGGCCGCCGCGGTGGACCCAGACGAGCTCGACGCCGTCGCCGACGACCAGGTCGGCCTGCTCCTCGGTGCCGTCGGCCACCTCGACGAAGACGAGGGCGCGGGCGCCGGCCGGCAGCCGCTCGAGCGTGGCGCCGATGGCCGGCAGCGCGCTCTCGTCGCCGGCCAGCAGGTGCCAGTCGGCGTCCGGGGACGGGGCGTAAGCCCCGCCCGGGCCGAGCAGCTGGATCAGGTCACCGGGCTGCGCGGCCGCGGCCCAGGGGCCGGCCAGCCCCTGGTCGCCGTGGTGCACGAAGTCGATGGTCAGCTCGCCGGCGCCGGGGTCCCAGCTCCGCACGGTGTAGGTCCGGGTGACCGGCCACTGCTCGCGCGGGAACTGCTCGCGCACCTGCTCGACGTCGTACGGCACGCCGTAGGGCGCGCCGGCCGGCGGGAAGAGCAGCTTCACGTAGTGGTCGGTGAAGGCGCCGGCCGGGAACCCGGCCAGCCCCTCGCCGCCGAGCACCACGCGGATCATGTGCGGCGTCACCCGGGAGGTGCGCAGCACCTCGGCGACGCGCGGGGTACGGGGGCGTCGGGCCTGGGTCATGCGACCGCCTTCCTCGAGGATCTCCGGCCACCCAGGTTAGCCTTCCCTTAGTTCCAGGGGACTACGGCTCCCGCCGCCCCTCGCCGAGCCGGTCCAGCAGGGCCCGCCAGCGGCTGGGCGACTCACCCGGGGCGAGGCTGCGCAGCCGGAGGTCGCCGAAGACCGCCGACGCGCGGACGACGACCACCGGCGTCCCGGCGAGCCGGGGCACCGGCGCCAGCTCGGTGCGGCGGTCGCCGAACACGGTCCAGCCGTGCAGCTCGGCCTCGACCCCCTCGGGGACGATCACCTCGACGTCGCCGAACACGGTGTGCAGCTCCAGCTCCACCCGGGGCTCGCCGGTGCGCAGCCCGCGCAGGTCGACGCGCACGTCGCCGAAGACCGTCCGCGCCCTGGGCACGGGGCCCGTGAGCCGGAGGTCGCCGAAGAAGGAGCGGGTGTCCTCGGGCAGCCGCGTGCCCACGACGTCGCCACCGGGGACCGCGGGCGTGCCGGGCGCCGGCAGGTCGGCCACCAGCGGCGCCAGGTCGGCGACGGTGACCGCGGCGTAGGCGGCCGCGGCGCGCTCGCCGAACTCGTCCACGTCGAGGCGGCCCTCGCCGAGCGCCGCCTGCAGCCGGTCGACCGCGGCCTGGCGGTCGGCGTCGGAGGCGCGGAGGGCGGGCGCCCGGTCCGGTCGGTCGGTGTCGTCGGACACGCCGCCGACCGTAGCGGGCAACCGATCCGGCACTCCACCGTGTCGTCGTCATCGGGAGCCGCCGAGCGGCGGGCGACGGGGAACGGTCGGGGGCGGGGTGTTGACCCGTGCGGGCCCTGATCGCACAGTGGCCCGGTGAGGCGTGCGCTGGCGGTGCTGACCGGCCTCGCGCTGCTGACCCTGGTGGCGGAGGCCGTGGGCGAGGCGCACGCGGTGCCCGCGGTGGCGGTGGGCGCCGGCTACGCGCTGCTGGCCACGGCCGGTTTCGCGTGGGTCGACCGGCAGCCCGCGGCGCGGCGGCGGTGGCTCGCGGTCGCCTACGTGCTGCTCGCGCTGCCGCTGGGCTTCCTGGTCTTCGGGCTCGGCGCCGCCGGCGTGGGCGGCACGCTCCTCCTGCTCGTCCTGGTCAGCCAGGCCTACCTGCTGCTGCCGCTGCCCGCGGCCGTGCTGGTCACCGCGGTCGTGCCGCTGGTGCACCTGCCCATGGGGTGGGCCGACTTCGTGCGCAACGCCCTGGGCATGCTCGGCGCGGCGGTCTTCACCGCGGTCGTCACCGAGCTGCTGCGGCGGGAGCAGCGGTCGCGGGCCGAGCTGGCCGCCGCCCACGAGCGGCTGCGCGGGTACGCCGCCCAGGCCGAGGAGCTGGCCACCACGCAGGAGCGCAACCGGCTCGCCCGCGACATCCACGACGGCCTGGGCCACCACCTCACCGTCGTCCAGATGCAGGTGCAGGCCGCCCGGGCCGTGCTGGCCACCGACCCCGCCCGGGCCGACGCCGTCCTGGCCAAGGCCCAGGAGCAGGCGCGGGAGGCGCTCGCCGAGGTGCGCCGCTCGGTGGCCGCCCTGCGCGAGCAGCGGGTGCGGCCGCCGCTGCGCACCGCGCTGGAGGCGCTGGCCGCCGAGGCCTCGGCCGCCGGGGTGCCCACCCGGCTCGACGTCGAGGGCGAGGTGCGGCCGCTGCCGGTCGAGGCCGAGGAGTCGCTGTTCCGCGCCGCGCAGGAGGCGCTCACGAACGTGCGCAAGCACGCCGGCGCCTCCGCCGCCCGGGTGGTGCTGGACTTCCGCGGCCCGGCCACCGTGCGGCTGGAGGTCTGCGACGACGGCCGCGGGCTGCCGGCCGCCGAGGGGACCGGCTTCGGTCTGCTGGGCATCCGCGAGCGGGCGGTCCGGGTCGGCGGCCGGCTCGACGTCAGCTCCCCACCCGGCGGCGGGACGACGCTGCTCGTCGAGGTGCCGGGATGACCACCGGCCCGGTCAGGGTGCTGCTCGCCGACGACCAGGCTCTGTTCCGCGAGGCCCTCGGCACGCTGCTCGCGGCACGGCCCGAGGTCGAGGTGGTCGGGGAGGCGGGCAACGGCGCCGAGGCGGTCGAGCGGGCGGCCGCGCTGTCCCCCGACGTCGTCCTCATGGACCTGCACATGCCGGTGCTCGACGGCGTGGCGGCCACCCGGCGGCTGCGGGCCGAGCAGCCCGGCGTCCGGGTGCTCGCGCTGACCACCTTCGACGACGACGAGGACGTCTTCGCGGCGCTGCGGGCCGGTGCCCTCGGCTACCTGCTCAAGGACGTCTCCGCCGACCGGCTGGTCGAGGCGCTGCTCGCCGCTCGCCGCGGGGAGTCGGCGCTGCAGCCGTCGGTCGCCGCCAAGGTCGTGGCGCAGTTCGCGCGGCTCTCCGCCGAGCCGGGGCCGCGGCCGCAGCCCCTGGTCGTCCCGCTCTCCGACCGCGAGCTCGAGGTGCTCCGGCTGCTCGCCGGCGGGCGGAGCAACCGCGAGATCGCGCGGGAGCTGTTCCTCGCCGAGGGCACGGTCAAGAACCACGTGACCAACGTGCTGGCCAAGCTCGGCGCCCGCGACCGCACCCAGGCGGCGCTGCGCGCCCGGGCCCTCGACCTGCTCTGACGGGGGTCACGCCGCGACGTGACCCGCGGCCATGACCTCCGGCACATCCCGTCGGAGCGCGCCGCCGCGACCCTCTCCCGCATGACGACCGAGACCCTGCACACCCCGTCCCGCCGCCGCACGGCCTGGCACCTGACCCGCCACTACTTGGAGATGGTCGTGGCGATGCTGGTCGGCATGGTCGCCCTCGGCCCGGTCTGGAGCCTGGTCTGGCCCGGCTGGACGGCGACGACCGAGGTCCACGTGCTGCTCATGGCCACGAACATGGCGATCGGCATGGCCGCGTGGATGGCCTTCCGCCGGCACTCCTGGGGCTCGATCGCGGAGATGTCCGCCGCGATGTACGTGCCGTTCCTGGTGCTGCTGGTGCCGTACTGGGCGGGCGTGGTCGGCGCCGGGTTCGTGTTCACCGCCGGGCACGTGCTGATGCTGCCGGCGATGGCGGTGCCGCTGCTGCGGCGCCGGCACGAGTTCGCGCACTAGGGCCGGCGGCCCTCGCCCGGCGCGGCGGCCTCCTCGGCGGCGACCGGCACGCCCTCCAGCCGCAGGCAGATGAGGACGACGTCGTCGTGGAGCCGCCGGCCGCCGGTCAGCTCGCGCATCACCCCGCCGCACCAGTCGGCCGGCCGCGGCCCGTCGAGCCGCTCGGCGACCGCGGCGAGCCGCGCCAGCCCGGCGTCGAGGTCGGCGCCGCGGCGCTCCACCAGGCCGTCGGAGTACCAGATGAGCACCGCCCCGGGCGGGACGTCGACCTGCGCCTCCGTGCGCGCCTCGGGCACCACCGCCAGCGGGCGCGAGCGGCCGCCGGGCAGGAACTCCGCCCGGTGGTCGGCCACCAGCAGCGGCGGCGGGTGCCCGGCGCAGGCGTAGCGCAGCCGCCCGGTCGCGGGGTCGTACTCGCCGTAGCCGATCGTGGCGAACCGCGCGCCGGGGATCGCCGCGGAGGCCCGGTCCAGCGCCTCGAGCACCGCGGCCGGCCCGTCGTGCGGCGCGGCGGCCACGACCCGCAGCGCCGAGTGCAGCCGGCCCATCGCCGCGGCGGCCCGCAGGTCGTGCCCCACGACGTCGCCGACGACGAACCCGATCCGGCCGTCGGCCAGCGGGAAGGCGTCGTACCAGTCACCGCCGATGTCGTGCTGCTGGTCGGCCGGCCGGTAGCAGCCGGCGACCAGCGCGCCGGGCAGCTCGTCGGGCACCGAGGGCAGGAAGGCCTGCTGCAGCTGGTGGGCGGCCTCGCGCTCGGACTCGTACAGCCGGGCGCGGTGCAGCGCCTGGGCCATCAGCTCGGCCAGCGTGCGCGCCACCGCGGCCACGTCCTCGACGGCGTCGTCGGTGTCGCAGGCGAAGGCCAGCGCGCCGACGGTGGCGCCGCCGGCCCGCGCCGGGACGGCGAGCTCGCGGCCGCTGCGCACCTCCGCGCCGGTCAGCGCCGCCGTCGCCACGGTCGAGGAGTCGTCCAGCGGCACCTCGACCGGGGCGGACGGGCGTCCTGTGGTCCAGACCCGCAGCCGCGCGCCGTCCGCGGTGCGCACGCCGACCGCCCCGGAGTCGGCGACCAGGCCGGTGCCGGACCGCACCAGGACCTCGGCGACGGCGTCGGTCGTGGCCGCCGTCGCCAGGCCGGCCGTCACCTCCTGCAGCGCCTCCATGCGGCGCCGGGCGTCGCTCTCCCGGCGCGAGACGGAGCGCGCCCGCTCCCGCTCGGCGATCTCGACCGCCAGCAGCCAGGCGGTCAGCACCGCGACGGCGACGAACAGCTGCAGGGCGGCCGCCTCGACGCGCGGGGACTGCTCGAACGTGGCCCACGGGCCGTGGCCGGTCACGGTCATGACGTTGGCGGTCACGGCGAGCGCCAGGCCGGCCTCGGTGACCACCGGGACGCCGTGGCGGACGGCGAACCAGAGCAGCAGCGGCAGGGGCAGGTAGGCCACCGGCGCCGACGTCGGCCAGAACGTGGCGATGGTGACCGCGACGGTGACGGCGACCAGGCCGAGGCGGTGCACGACGCTCGGCGCGGTCGGCCGCCCCCGCTCCAGGTGCCAGGAGAGCACCGCCCCGCCGGCGGTGATCGCGCCGAGGCCGTCGCCCGTCCAGAACGGGAGCAGCCCGTCGAGCACCGCGGGCCCCTGCGACAGGTGGATGGTCGTCGAGCCGATCAGCCCGCCGACGAAGGGGCCGGCCACCCCGCCGCAGAGGAGGAAGTACCCCAGGTCGCGGCGCCGGCTCAGGTCGAGACCGCGCACGAAGCGGCGCAGCAGCGTCGCGCCCACCAGCGGCTCGGCGGTGTTCGCCAGGGCGAAGCCGAGGACCCACGGGAACTCGAGACCCTGGCTGAGGTCGACGCCCACCTCGACCAGCGCCGCCGTGCCGAGCACCCACGGCCACCGGCCCGGCTCGCTGAGCACGAGCGCGGCCAGGGTGACGCCGGCGGGCAGGAACAGGACGGCGCCGGTGGGGGAGGACTCGAACAGCAGGAACGAGGTCATCGCCCCGACCGCGTAGCCCGCGGCCACGAGGAGGACCAGCCGCCACGGCACCCGGAGCCGAGCCGTGCGCGGGTGCGGGCTCGCCATCAGCTCTCCGCCCGTCGACGCCACCCGTGGGGGCTCACGAGATCATCTGCGCCGTACACGATGCCAGGAGCCCGCGCGGCCCGATAGGGCCGCTGCTCGGCCAGGACGTCGTCGCGGGGACGCCGGTACCGTCGGTGGATGACCGCCGACCCGCCCGGCGCCGCGCGCCGACGCGGGCGCCCGCTCGACCGGGCGCTCGACGAGTCGATCCGCACCGCGGTCCTCAAGGTGCTCGCCGAGAGCGGCTACCGCGGGCTCACCATGGACGAGGTGGCCCTCGCGGCCGGGGTCAGCAAGGCCACGATCTACCGCCGCTGGCCGGGCAAGATCGACCTGCTCGTCGACGTCATCGACGCCGCGAGCGACGACACGCTCGTGCGCGCCGACACCGGCTCGCTGCGCGGTGACCTCGTCGCCCTGCTCGGCGCGCTGGCCGACATCCTCGCGGGCCCCGGCGGGGGCGCCAGCCGGGCGCTGCTCGGCGCCCTGGACGACGAGCCGCTGCTGGCGGAGGCGTACCGGCGCGGCCCCCTGGCCCGCTGGGAGCGCGCGTTCGCGGAGGCGTTCGAGCGGGCCGTCGCCCGCGGTGAGGTGGCGCCGGGTGCCGGCGCCTCGCTCGCGGCGGAGGCGGGGCCGGCCATCGTCGTCCAGCGGTGGCTGGTCGCCGGGCGCACGCCCGACGCGGACGCCGTCACCGCCGTCGTGGACCAGGTGGTGATGCCGCTGCTCACCGCAGCCGCGGCTCAGCCGGCGTCGGACGGGTCCTCGTCGGGGTCGGGGAAGTCGTAGGTCGGCGCGGGCGTCTGCCCGCGGGCGGCGACGACGGCGGCCACCGTCACGCTGCCGGCGTCGGCGAACAGGAACGTGACCTCGACCGACTCCGACGAGTGCAGCTCCCGGTCGAGGTCGACGAGGACCAGCGACGGCTCGTCCTCGGCGCCGACGTGGACGGTGTCGTTCGCCGGCACGTCGATCCCCAGCCCGTCCGCGGGGGTCCCGTCGACCACGTCGGCGAAGTCCGGCCCGGTGACCTCGACGAGCTCGTCGGCGTCCTCACCGGTGTTGCTGATCGCGAGGTGGAGCCGGGCGTCGTCACCGGGGCGGTAGCTGCCGTCGAGCGGGAACTCCAGCTCCACGTCGAGCACCTTCACCGCGTCGTCCACGCGCTCGTCCACCCCGGCGTTGCCGCCGGCCACCTCGGGGCCGGGCTTCGGGTCGGCCGCGCCGCAGCCGGCCAGGACGGTCACGGCCGCCAGGCCGGCCACCGCGCCGGCGCGGCCCCGGAGGTGCTGCCCGCGCACTGCTCGCCGGGCGCTCATCGTCGCTCCTCTCGGAGGGGTCGGGTTCCCTCCGATGCCTACCCGTGCGCTCCCGTGGCGATGGGCGCCGTCACGGGATCGCAAAGCACGCGCCCGGCCCGGCCGGCGCTCAGCGGTCGGAGCGCGCGGGGAAGGGCACGACCGCCGCCCCGGTGACCTCCGCCCGGTGGGTGGGGGTGTCGATGAGCCGCCAGGCGCTGACCATGACCGCCGCCCGGTACGCGCGCACCTTGCCGACGACCTGGTCCGGGGTCTCGGCCACGACGTACCTCGTCCCGTCGGTCAGGAACAGGACGGTCTCCGGCTGCTGCTCCACCCGCTCGATCTGGGCGGGGTCCAGGCAGCAGCGCTCCCCGGTGGTGCGCGTGAGCGCGATCACGTGCGCCCCCTCTCGTCGGCGTCCCCGGTGGGCACTCCTCCCATCGACCCGGTGGGGGAGGTGCTCCAGCGCCGCGGGCGCCGTCCACCCGTGCGGGTGACCGGAGGGGGGAGCGCCGCGTCGACCGCGGCGCCACCCGGGGTGGGCGCGCGCAGGTGGTAAGGGTAGCCTTCCCTTCCTCTCGCGGGGGAGTCCCGCGACCAGGTCGAGGAGAACCGTCCGATGCGCATCCGCGCCACCCTGTCGGCCCTCGCGGCCCTGACCCTCCTGGTCGGCTGCGGCAGCTCCGAGGAGCCCGCCGAGGAGGCGACCGGCTCCGGCGCCGCGGACGGCGCGTTCCCCGTGACGATCGACCACGTCTTCGGCGACACCACCATCGAGGAGGAGCCCGAGCGGGTCGTCGTCCTCGGGTGGAGCGCGCAGGACGTCGTCTACGCCCTCGGGGTCACGCCCGTCGGCATGCCGGCCTACTCCTACGGCGGCGACGACGAGGGCGTCCTGCCGTGGAACGCCGAGCACTACGACCCCGAGCGGACGACGCTGATCGACACCACCGACGGGTACCCGCTCGAGCAGATCGCCTCGCTCGCGCCCGACGTGATCCTGGCGCCGTACGACGGCTTCGACGAGTCGGTCTACGACGGCCTGAGCGGCATCGCGCCGACCGTGGCCTACCCCGACGAGGCCTGGTCGACGCCGTGGCAGGAGCAGACCCGGATCATCGGCGAGGCGCTCGGCCGCAGCGACGAGGCCGAGCAGCTGATCGCCGACACCGACCAGCGCATCGCCGACGTCGCCGCGGAGCACCCCGAGTTCGAGGGCGTGACCTTCAGCTACGCCAACCTCGGCGCGGAGTCAGTGTTCGTCTACCTCCCCAACGACCCGCGGGTGCAGCTGGTCGAGGGCCTCGGCCTCACCCTGGACCCGGCCGTGCAGACCCTCGCCGGCACCGGCGAGCAGACCAGCTTCTACTCGACGCTGTCCCTGGAGCAGGCCCCGCAGCTCACCTCCCAGGTCCTGATCGCCTGGACCGCCGGGGCGGCGGAGGAGGTCACCTCGCTGCCCATCTACGCGCAGGTGCCGGCCATCCAGCGCGGGTCGGCCGTGGTCGTCGACGACGCGAGCTTCGTGTTCGGGACCAGCGCGGTCAGCGTGCTGTCGATCCCGTGGGTGCTCGACCGGTTCGTCGGCGAGCTGTCCACCGCCGTCGCGAACGCGCAGTGACCCGGCTGCTCCGCCCGGTCGCGCTGGCCCTCCTCGCCGCGCTCGTCCTCGCCGGCTGCGGCGCCGACGACGCGGCGGAGCCGGCCGACGGGTCCCCTGCCGCCGCCGACGCCGCCTTCCCGCGCACCGTGGACCACGCGATGGGGTCGACCGAGATCCCCGCGCGGCCGGAGCGGGTCGTCGTCCTCGACACCGGCGAGCTCGACTCCGTCACCGCCCTCGGCGTGACCCCGGTCGGGGCGGTGACCACCGACGTCGCCACCGGCTTCCTCAGCTACCTGGCCGAGGACGCCGAGGGCGTCGAGCAGGTCGGCACGATCGCCGAGCCGAACCTGGAGGCGATCGCCGCGCTGCGGCCCGACCTCATCCTGTCCAACAAGGTGCGCCACGAGGACCTCTACGACCAGCTGTCCGCGATCGCGCCGACGGTCTTCGCCGAGCGCGTCGGGGCCGCATGGAAGGAGAACTTCCTGCTGGCCGGCGAGGCGCTGGGCCTGGAGGACCAGGCGCGGGCCGCGCTGGAGGAGTACGCGGCCGACGCCGCCGCGCTGGGGGAGGAGCTCGGCGAACCGGCCCCCACGGTGAGCGCGCTGCGCTTCGTCGAGGGCACGATCCGCGTCTACACCGGGGAGTCGTTCCTCGGCACCGTGCTCACCGACGTCGGGCTGCCGCTGGTGGAGCTGCCCGCCGAGGAGGTGCCGACCTTCGCCGAGCTCAGCCCCGAGGAGCTCACCAGCGCCGACGCCGACGTCGTCCTGTACTCCTCGTACGGCGACGCCGAGCGCTCCGGCGAGGAGTCGGTCGTGGCCGGGCCGCTGTGGCCGCGGCTGGGTGCGGTGGCGGCGGGCGACGCCCACCAGGTGGAGGACGACGTCTTCTACACCGGCATCGGGCTCACCGCGGCCGGGCTGGTGCTCGACGACCTCCGCCGGCTGCTGGCCTAGGTTGCGGGGCATGCCCGACCTCGCCGCCCGCGCCCGCACGCTGCTCGACCTGCACACCGCACCGGAGATCCTGGTGCTGGCCAACGTCTGGGACGTCGTCTCGGCGCGGGTGGTCGCGGGCACAGGAGGTGTGCGGGCGCTGGCCACGGCGAGCCACTCCGTCGCGGCCACGTTCGGCTACGAGGACGGCGAGAACATCCCGCTCGACCTGCACCTGGACATGGTCGGCCGGATCACCGCGGCGGTGGACCTGCCGGTGACGATGGACTTCGAGGCCGGGTACGGCGATCCGGGGGAGACCGCGCGCCGCGCCATCGCCGCCGGCGCCGCCGGCGGCAACCTCGAGGACCAGATGAAGCCGCTGGACGACGCGGTCGCCGCGGTGGAGGCCGTCGTCCGGGCCGGCCGCGACGCCGGCGTCGAGTTCGTGCTCAACGCCCGCACCGACGCGCTCCTGCGCGCGGGTCGCGACGCCGACCGGGGCGAGCTGGTGGCCGAGGCGGTGCGGCGCGGGCGGGCCTTCCTGGAGGCCGGCGCGCCGGTGGTGTTCGTGCCCGGCGCCGTGGCCCGCGACGAGATCGCCGCCCTGGTCGACGGCCTGGGCCCGCGCCGGCTCAGCGTCATCGCGGTGCCGGGCGCGTCGCTGCCGGTGCGCGAGCTGCAGGAGCTCGGCGTGGCCCGCGTCTCCACCGGCCCGTTCACCCAGCGGGTGGCGCTGACCGCGCTGCAGGACGCCACCGCCGAGCTGGTGGCCGGCGGGGCGCTGCCGCCGGGGACGCGGAACCTGAACTAGCCGTCGTCCGGCCGACTCGGCGTCGCCGCGCACGTGCGCACGGGTGCGGGAACCAGGACCGGGGACGCCGCGCCGGTGCGCATCCGCGCGGGACCGGGTCGCCGCCCGGGCGGGGGCGTGCGGACTAGCTGGCCAGCAGGCGGACCGGGAGCACCGGGGCCTCGAGCACCGACGGGTGCAGCGGCCGGGCGTGCCGCTCGGGTTCGAGCACCGGGTCGGTGAGCACCTTCTCGGTCGGGGTGGCCGGCACGAGGCGGTCGCGCAGCCGCAGCACCGGGCGCTCGACCAGCACGGTCGCCGCGATCCCGACCACGACGGCGGAGCCGTACTTGACCGCCAGCGCGGTGGGGGAGGCGTCGTCGGCGCTCCAGCCCAGCCACCCGAGCACCGTGTGCGCGGCGAAGAGGTGCCAGATGTAGATGCCGTAGGAGTAGCGGCCGAGCGCGGCCACCGGCGCGCTCACCCAGCGGGCCCGCGACACCCACGCCGCCCGGTACAGCAGCAGCAGGACGGCGGCCGCGGTGAGGTAGGCGACGGTGAAGCCCAGCGTGCTGCCGACCAGCCCCCGCTTGCCGACGGCGCAGAGGAACACGACGCCCGCGACGAGCACCGCGACCAGCAGCCGCCGCTGCCGCTGCAGCGCGTCGAACCGCTCCGGCCAGCGGACGCTGAGCACGGCGAGCAGCACGCCGGCGGCGAGGGAGTCGACCCGGAAGTGCGTCCGCCACTGCAGCCGGGTCTCGCTCACCCCGGACAGCCCGCCGGTGATCCGAAGGAGCAGGGCGGCGACCAGGACGCCGACGAGGACGCCGGCGAACACCTCGAGCCGGCCGCGCCGCTTGACCAGCAGCGGGAACAGCAGCGCCAGGGCGAGGTAGAAGTGCTCCTCGACGGCGAGCGACCACAGGTGGGCCAGCGAGGTGCCCGCGTAGTTCTGCACGTGCAGCGCGTTCTGCCACAGGTAGGAGCCCAGCGGCTCGCTGCCGAAGAGGGCGTGCACCAGCAGGAAGACGTAGAGCACCGGCCAGAGCTTGAGGACCCGCCGGACGGTGAACCGCCGTCCGTCGAACGTTCCGGTGCGGGCGTGCTCCGCCAGCACCAGCCGGCCCATGAGGAACCCGCTGAGGACGAAGAACAGGTCCACGCCGGCCCAGCCGAACATGCGCCCGGGCAGTTGGAGGACGTCGACGGCCCAGGAGCCGCTGGGACCGGAGAAGTGCCAGCCGAGGGCCAGCAGGATGGCCATCCCGCGGACGACGTCGAGGTCGAGCCGTCGACCCTTCGCGGTGGCGTTCCCGGCGGGGGCGGTGCGGTGTCCGCTGATCGAAGGCATCGTTGATCGACGCTAAGAGCGTGCGCTGGCGCTCGCAGGGCTCGGCGGAGGCGCCCGGGTGCTCTCCGTCTCCCTCCCCAGGTCAGCGCGGTGTCCGTGTGACCGGATTCACCTACCCGACCGTTCGGTCGGCTACCCACCCCTCCGGGTGAGGTGCGCCACGGCGCCGGCGGTCCGCGGCTCAAGCCCGCGGCGCCCGCTGCCGATCACCCGACCAGGTGACGCCTGGGCGCCGGGCCCGGGCACCGGTGACCGCCGCAGTGAGGAGGAGAGGTCGTTGCCCGACCAGAGCGTGCTCGTCGTGGAGGACACCGACGAGATCCGTGAGCTCGTCGCGACGGTCCTCGGCAAGGCCGGCTTCGACGTCCGCACCGTGAGCACGGGGGCGGACTGCCTGGCGGAGGTCCGCCGGCGGGCCCCGGACCTGGTCGTGCTCGACCTGGGGCTGCCGGACGCCGACGGCACGGAGGTCTGCCGGCAGATCCGTGCGGAGTCCGAGTGCTACGTCCTCATGCTCACCGCGCGCGCCGAGGAGGTCGACCTGCTGATCGGCCTGGCCGTCGGCGCCGACGGGTACATGGCCAAGCCGTTCTCCCCGCGCGAGCTCGTCGCCCGCGCCCAGGCGCTGCTGCGCCGTCCGCGCGCCGCCGCCGTCCCCACCCCGCGGGAGCCGGTGGAGGAGACCGTCCGGCGGCTGGCCGAGCTGGAGGTCGACGAGGACAGCCGCGAGGTGCGGGTCGACGGCGCGGTCGTCGACCTGACCCGCACCGAGTTCGACCTGCTGGCCGCGCTGGCCTCCCGCCCCGGCCGCGTGCTGCAGCGGGAGACGCTGCTGCGCGAGGTCTGGCAGACCGACTGGGAGGGCAACCTGCGGCTGGTCGAGGCGCACATGTCCAACCTGCGCCGCAAGCTGCAGGCGGCCGGCCTGAGCTCGCCGGAGATCAAGACCGTCCGCGGGGTCGGCTACCGCCTGGTCGCCTGACGACCCGGGCCACGATCAGCCCACCTGATCGTGACGGCTCCTCCCTCACGTCCGGACGTGGGGGAGGAGCCGTCATGATCAGCTGAGCTGATCCCGGCCGGTTCCGGGTCACACCTCCGCGAGGAGGGCGCCCGCGGCCGCCTGGTTGCCGCGCGTGGCCCGCAGGCTCAGCACCTGCAGCTCCATCAGCCGGTTCTGCGAGACGATCCCGCGGCGGGCCTCCGCCGCGATCGCCTGGCAGACGGCGCCGATCTGCGGGTGGCCGAGCTGCCCGCTGGCGCCGGCCAGGGTCTGCGCGGCCGCGGCCACCGCGATCGCGTCGCCCGCGCGGGCGGCGTCGGCGATCAGCGACAGGCGGTGCGGCAGCGCGCTGAGGTACATCTCCTGCAGCCGCGCCATGGTGGCGGCGTCGGGTTGGTGCTGGTCCTCGGTCTCCCGGACCACCTGCAGGTGCCGCCGCGGCCCGGGTCGGCGCGCGGCCGGCGCCCCGGTGCGGCGGCGCAGGAAGTCGACGAGCGCCCGCGGGTCGATCGGCTTGGCCAGGCAGGCCAGCGCGCCGACGCCGGCGGCGGCGGCGCGGATGCGGTCGGTGGGGTCGGCGGTCACGACCAGGAAGCGGGCCCGGCAGCCGGCCTTGCGCAGGCGGGCCAGCATCGACAGGCCGGTCTCGCCGGGCAGGAGGACGTCGGTGACGATCAGGTCCAGCGGGCGGGTGGCGGCGATGCGCAGGGCCGTGGCGGCGTCCGCGGCCTCGACCACGTGCCACCCGCCGAGGTGGAGGAGGGCGCCGACGCGGCGGCGGGCGTCCGGCGAGGGGTCGACGACGAGGGCGGTCAGCACTTGATGACTCCGACCTGCTGGCTCTGCTTGGTCCAGCCGTAGGACGTGAGGGTCGTGACGGTGACGGTGAT
Source organism: Geodermatophilus sp. SYSU D00815 (assembly GCF_054050035.1). NCBI lineage: Bacteria > Bacillati > Actinomycetota > Actinomycetes > Geodermatophilales > Geodermatophilaceae > Geodermatophilus > Geodermatophilus sp. SYSU D00815. The sequence continues at coordinate 181,066 of NZ_JBJGYO010000006.1, forward strand.
GTTGTTGTTGTTGACGACCGAGGCGTCGTAGGTGCCGGTCAGCGAGGTCGCGGAGGCCGGCACCTCGTCGATCGGGTAGGGGTAGCCGTTGACCAGGGCGACGACCCGGTACCCGCTGACTCCCCGGGAGGGGCTGGCCTTCCAGTTGAGCTTGGCGTGGAGGGTGGTCCGGGTGGTCCCGTCCGGGTTGGTGGTGGTCGTGCACCTGGTGCCCCCGAAGTTCAGGTTGGTGGGGGCCTCCACGGTCACCGTGGCGACGGCCATGGTCGGCGCGGAGGCGCCGTTGGAGAACTGGGCGCCGGCCGGGAGCGCGGTGCCGAGGAGCACGGCGGCGGCCGTGCCCAGCAGGACGGCGATGCGGCGGATGCGGGTCATGTCCGGGGTCCTCCCCTCGAAGTGTGCGGTGGGTCAGCGGGCGGGGCCGGCGGCGGGCGCCTCCGGCAGGCGGTTCCACAGGTCGGCGTCGAGGTCGGCCTCGTGCAGGTCGTCGGCGTCGACGAGCAGCAGGAGGTCCTGCGACTCGGCGTCCGGGACGGTGCGGGTCACGCCTCGTCCTCCTCGTCGCGCGCCGGCCGCCAGATCGAGAGGATCAGCCAGCCGGCCAGCAGGGCCGGGGCGCCCCAGACCAGGGCCTTGGAGACGGCGGGCTCGCGCAGGAACTGGATCACGGTGCCCAGCTCGGGGATCACGGCCCGCACCTGGTAGGCGGTGTCGCCCTGCAGCGTCGCCTGCCACGGGTCGACCCCGGCGTTCGCGTCGCCCTTGGTCTGGACGGTGACGCTGCCGTCGTCGCCGTGCTCGACGGAGACGACCCGGTGGGTGACGACGCGGTGGTCGTCGATCGGGATGTGGTAGCTGATCACCATGCCCTCGGTGACGTCCTCGACGTCGAGGGGGGTGGAGACCACCACGTCGCCGGCCTCGATCGCCGGCGCCATGGAGCCGGTCAGCATCGTCATCGTGCGGTAGCCGAGGACGTGCGGCCCGACGGCCAGGACGGCGAAGGCGAGCACGGCCGCCGCGACCAGCCCGCGGACGGACCAGCGGACGAGGCCGGAGAGGATCGTGCGCGCCACGCCGGCCCGGCGGGCGGCGAGGGTCCCCGCCTCCGGGGGCAGCGCGAGGGCTGCCCCCGGGCGGCGGACGGGGAGCACGGCGGTCATCGGAGTTCCCTGAGGAGTCGTCGGGCCGCGATCACTTGGCGGCAGCGGCGCGCTGCGTGCCGGTGAAGGTCAGGCTGAGCGAGGCGCTCTTGCCCTGGAAGGTGTTGTCGGCCGCGGTGGGCAGCGAGATGGAGAACACCAGGTGGTCCACGCCACCGGGGTTCAGGCTGGCCGGGTTGCTCAGCTGGGTGCTCACCCCGGCGGCCGGGCCAGCGTACAGGCTGCGCTCGGTGCCCGAGCAGGTGTAGGACGGCGCGCTCTCGCTGCCACCCTGGGTCCAGGCGACGGTGCAGGCCTTGACCGCCAGCTGCAGGCCCTTGACCGTGTCCGTGGTCAGGACGCTGGTGGCGCCGGTGGCGACCGAGGTCAGCGTCACCGAGGACAGCTGCGTGCTGCCGTCGTTCGACAGGGTCACCGCGCGGGTGATCGAGTCGCCGGGGACGAAGTTGCTCGTGGTGACCGGGATCGAGTAGGCGCCGTTCGGCTGGTTCAGGTTGATGTCCAGCGTGCCGGTCTGCACCGTGGTGGCGACCGGGGTGGTGCTGTCGGTGAAGGTGCCGAAGGTGCCGAGACCGGCGACGGCGGCGGCGGTGCCGGCGATGGCCAGCGAGCCGACGACCTTGCGGGTGTTGCTGCGGCGGGTCTTGGTGCTCATGTCCGTGCTTCTCCCTGTGTCCGTTGCGCCACCGGGTCGGCGGCGACAGGGAGAACTCTGGGCGGGCAACCGCAGGGCACCCGCCCGGAATCCGCAAGGGATCCGCAAGGCTCGTGCGGGAAACCCGCAGATCAGCGGCGGAGCACGCGAGGGCCGCCTGTCAGGGCCCCCGCCGGGCGTGCGCGGCGCGGGAGGGGGTGGCGCTCAGGCGCGGGGGAGCGTGAGCGTGAAGGTGGTGCCGCGGCCCTCGGCGCTGGTGAGGTCCAGCGTGCCGCCGTGCGCGGTGGTGATGGCCTTGGTGATCGACAGGCCCAGCCCGACGCCGGCCACGGCGCTGCGCTGCGCGGTGGAGGCCCGGAAGAAGCGGGTGAACAGCTTGCCCTGCTCGCCGGTGGGGATGCCGATGCCGGTGTCGCTCACCGACAGCCGGGCCACCGGGGCGCCGTCGGCGTCGACGTCGGCCCGCACGGCGATGGTGACCCGCCCGCCGGCCGGCGTGAACTTGACGGCGTTGGAGACGAGGTTGTCGCACGCCTGCCCCAGCCGCATCGCGTCCCCGCGCACGACCAGCCCGTCGTCCGGGACGTCGACGCGCACCTCGACGCCGGCGGTGGCCGCGGTGACGCGGGCGGTCTCCTCCGCGGCCCGGGCGATGGCGGCGAGGTCGACGTCCTGCGGGGTGAGCGTGAACCGGCCGGCCTCGACCTGCGCGGTGAACAGCAGGTCGCCGACCAGGCCCAGCAGGCGCTGGGCGTTTCGCTCGACCGTGCGCAGGTAGCCGGCCTGCGTCTCGGTCAGCGGCTCGTCCTCGTCGTCCAGCACCAGCTCGAGGTAGCCGAGGATCGACGTCAGCGGCGTGCGCAGCTCGTGGCTGATGAGGCTCACGAACTGGTCCTTCATCCGCTCGGTCTCGCGGGCCTCTGTCATGTCGGTGCCGACGAAGTTCCAGCCGGCGTGCACGCCGTCGTCGTCGGTGCGCGGGGTGATGGCGACCGACACCGTGCGCCGGCCGCCGTCCGCGGCGACGTAGGTCCAGTCGCGGACGTCGCTGCCGTGCTCCTGCGCGGCGTGCACCAGCGCGTCGATGCCCACCGGGACGCCGGCGGCCGCGGCGGCCTCGGCCAGCTCCTCCGGCAGGTGGAACTCGGTGATCGAGCGCAGCCGGACCACCTCGGCCCGGGGCAGGCCGAGCATCTTCTCCGCGCCGGGGTTCCACACGCGGACCACGCCGTCGCGGTCGGTGCCGATGATCGACTGCTCGGTGACCGCGTCGATGACGCTGGTCATCGTGCGGGCCCTGGCGCGGAGCATGCGGGTGGCCACCTCGAGCTCCTCGCCGCGGGTCTGCATCCGGGCGTGCAGGGCGGCCCGCTCGGCCTCGAGGCGCTCGACCTGCGCGGCCTGGCGGGCGAGCGTGCGGCGCAGCTCGGCGACCACGTGCGCGGGATCGGCCAGCTCGGTCATGCCACCAGCTCCCGCACCCGGGTCGCGAGCGCGGCGACGCCGAAGGGCTTGGCCAGGTAGGCGTCGGCGCCGGCGGCCAGGCCCCGGGCGACGTCGTCGGGGGAGGCGCCGGCCGAGAGCAGCAGCACCCGGATGCCGGCCGTCGCGGCATCGGCGCGCAGCGCGCCGCAGACCTCCAGGCCGGAGCGGCCGGGCATGGAGACGTCGAGGACGGCGAGGTGGGGAGCGTCGGCGCGGGCGGCGGTCAGCGCGGCGGCGCCGTCGCCGACCGACGCGGTGACGGTGCAGCCGGCCTTGCGCACGGCGAGGCAGACGAGCGCGCGGATGTCGTCCTCGTCGTCGGCGACGAGCACGCGCGGGGTTGCGACCTGGGCCTCCACGGGAGGAGCAACGACCCGCCGCGCCCCCGGCTGCAGGACGACGGCGCCGCCCCCACCCCTTGCGGGTGAGGGCGGCGCCGCCGTCGGGTCAGGTCAGGAGCCGGATGCCTGGCTCTGCACCGTCTCCTTGGACTGCTGGGCCTGGCCCTGCACGTCCTGGGCGGCCGACTGGCCCTCCTGCTTGACCGTCTGCGCGGCGTCCTGGGCGGTGGACTTCACCGACTCCACGGCGTCCTGCGCGGCCGGCTTGAGCTGCTCGCCCATCTCCTGCGCGGCCTCCTTGGCCGGCTGGAGCAGCGCGTCCTTGTTCTCGCGCAGGGCCTGCTCGGCCTGCTGGGCCAGCTGCTGCTCCTTCTGCGTCGCGGGCAGCAGGCTCGACACCAGCCAGCCGACGCCGAAGGCGATCAGCCCGGCGGCCAGGGGGTTGCCCTGGGTCTGCCGCACCACCATGTCGGGGGCCTGCTGCACCGTGTCGACCGCCGTCTGCGCGGCGTTCTGCACGGTGCCGGCGGCGCTGGAGGCGGCGTCCTGCACCGAGCCGGCCGCGTTCTGGGCGATGCCCCGGGCGTCCGACGTGGTGTTCGATGCGGTGCCCATCACCTTCTCCTTGACGCTCGTGATGCGGCCCTTGGCGGCGGAGACCCGCCGGTCCATGACGCGGGCCGGGTTGACCTTCTCGTTGAGGGCGTCGACGTCGTAGCTCAGCTCGCGCCGCGTGTCCTCGATCTGCCGCCGGATGACGTCCGGGTCACTGCTGGTCATCTCGTTCCTCCACGTCCTGGTCAGTTCGGCTTGAGGGCGGGGGGCACCTGCTGGAGCGTCTCCACGGTGCGTTCGGGCTTCGGGTTCACCTGGCGGAACTTCTTGCGGCCCATCACGTAGGCGACCGCGCCGATGACACCCCAGATGACGGCCACGATGAGGGCGGCCAGGCCGGCGTCCATCACGTTCTCCAGCGCCCACCAGAGAGCGATGGAGAGGAACAGCAGGACCATGTAGCCGGCGAACCCGGCGGCGCCGAACATGCCGGCGCCCTGCCCCGCCTTCTTGGCCTCGACCTTCATCTCGGCCTTGGCGAGCTCGAGCTCCTGGCGCATCAGCGTCGAGAGGTCCTTGGTGACCTCGCCGATCAGCTGGCCGACCGAGGTGCCGTCGACGTCCGGACGCCCCTCGTCGGTCATCGGCGTGCCCATGTTGCCGCTGTGCGCGCCGTAGCTCTCCGGCCCGACGGCGTAGTTGCCGTGCTCCGGAGCGCCGCCCACCGTGGGGATGCTCTGCGTGTCACCGGGAGGCGCGCCGTACCCGGTGGAGCCGCTGTAGGGGGTCGTCATCGCTCAGACCCCCCGGGTCCGGTTCGGGTCGTCCCACCCGGCCGGCGTGGTCGGCGGCACGACGCTGCCCGCGGGCGGCACGGTCCCGTACGGCGGCGGCGGCAGCGGAGCGCCGCCGGTCGTGCCGGTGGTCTCGTAGCCGGTCGTGCCCGCGTAGCCGGCGGTGGTGCCGGCGTACCCGCTCTCGGCGTAGCCGGCCGAGTAGCTCGGCGTCGGGTCCACGTAGTTGGACGTGTAACCGGTGTCGGCCACGCGGTGCTGGCCGCCGGACGAGCCGGAGTCGGTGTGCGCGGCCTTGACCCCGCTGGTCAGCCGGCCGGCGGCGACACCGAGCAGGGCGGCGCCGATCAGGAAGGTGCCCGGCTTGCGGCGGGCGAAGTTCCGGACCTCCTCGAGCAGGTCGGCCGGCTCGCGGTTCTGCAGCCTGTCGGAGAAGTTCTCGACGAACCCGGCGGCCTGCTGCAGCAGGTCACGGGCCGGGCCGGGGGCGCCCTGGCTGCTGCCGTCGGCGAGCCCGCGCATCTCCTGGGCCAGCGACGACAGGCCCTGGGCGGCCTTCTGCTGCTGGGCGATCGTCTGGTCCTTCAGCTGCGAGCGGCCCTGCTGGAGCAGGTCCTTCGCCTGGCGCTGGGTCTCGCCGACGACCTCCTTGGCCTGGTCGGCGGCGGTCGAGACGACCTGGCCGCCGGCCTGCTGCGCGGTCTGGCCGAGGTTCTTGGCCTCGTCCTTGGCCACGTCGGTGGTCGACTGCGAGCCGCCGCCGGTCGAGTAGGCGCCGCTGGTGCCGGTGGTCGTGGGGGGTGGGAAAGGTGCGTCGATGCTGTGAGTCATCGGTCCTCCTCGGCAAGCGTGTCGGGGACGTACGAGGGCGCTCCCCGAGCGCCCGGCGCATCCGTGCGCATCGGGCGGTGAGCGTCGTCGTGCGACACGCCAGGTACCCCCACCGGTCACGCGCGCAAACCGGGACGAGAACGATCACGCGGGTCGGGTTGCCCGCTCCAGCGCGTCCCGGAGGCCGTCGGCGTCCAGATCGGGTCCGTACCCGGGCGTCCCCGGTTCGATCCGCCAGCTGTCGGCGAGCGGCCCGGCGTCGACGACGTCGAACCCGATCTCGCGGACGAACGAGGTCACGACCTCGCGCGCCCCGGGGTCGTCCCCGGCCACGACGAGCGCCCGGCGGCGCGGGGCGTCCGGGGCGGTCCGGTGGCCGACGATGTCGCGGGCGCCGATGTGGTTGAACGCCTTCACCACGCGCGCGCCGGCCAGGTGCTGCTGCAGCAGGCCCGACGAGGTGGCCGTGCCGGCGTCGAGCTCGGCGATGTGCCCGTCGCGGGCGGGGTAGTAGTTGTTCGTGTCGATGACGACCTTGCCCGCCAGGGGTTCGGCCGGCACGTCGCGGTAGGCCTTGAGCGGCACCGTGACGACGGCGAGGTCGGCGGCGGCCGCCGCGTCGGCGGCGGTCGCGGCCCGGACGGTGCCGCGGTTCGTGGGGCGGACGGCCAGGTCCGCGACGAGGTCGGTGAGGGTCTCCGGCCCGCGGCTGTTGGAGAGGACGACGTCGTGGCCGGCGTCGAGCGCGACCTCCGCGAGCGCCGTGCCGATGTTGCCTGCGCCGATGATGCCGAGTGTGGTCATGGCGGCGTGCAACGCCGTCGGGCGCAGGGGATTCCCGCTGGTCAGCCGGTCCAGCGGAACCGCCGCGGGCGGCGCTCGGCGAACGCGGCGACGCCCTCGGCCAGCTCGCCGCCGGCGATCGTCTCGCGGTACCAGCGGGCCGCCTCGGCCTCGCCGTCACCGCCCGCGGTGAGCGCCGCGACCACCTCCTTGGTGGCCCGCTGGGTCAGCGCCGAGCGGGAGGCCAGGACGTCGGCGAACCGGCGCACCTCGGCGTCGAGGTCGGCGGCCGGCACCAGCCGGTCGACCAGCCCGACCCGCAGCGCCGTCGGCGCGTCGATCAGCTCGCCGCTGAACAACAGGGACTTGGCCGTGGCCGGGCCGACGACGTCGAGCAGCGCCCTGGTCGACGCCGGGGCGTGGACCACGCACACCTTCGCCGGGGTGACGCCGAAGACGCCGGTGGGGTCGGTGAACCGCAGGCCGCACGCGGCGGCGAGCTCGACCCCGCCGCCGATGCAGTGCCCGCGGATCGCCGCGACCGTCGGGTGGGGGGAAGGCACGCAGCGCCGCCTGGGCGGCGAGGTCTCCCGCCTCACGTCGGCCATCGGGTCGTCGGCGTCGGGCCGCCGAGCAGGTCGGCGATGTCGGCGCCGGCGCAGAAGCTGGGCCCGGCGCCGGTCACCACGAGGACCCGCACGCGGCGGTCGCCGGCCAGACCGTCCAGCAGCTCGGGCAGCGCCACCCACATGGCGGCGGTCATCGCGTCGCGCTTCGCGGGCCGGTCGATGGTGAGGACGGCGACGCCGCCGTCGCGCTCGACGGTCAGCAGGTCGCTCACCGGGCGGAGGCTATCGGCCGCTCACCCGAGGTCGTCCGTGGCGAACGTGTCGCACCGGTTCGGGTCGCCGGTCTGGTAGCCGGTGGTGAACCACTTCTGGCGCTGCTCCGACGACCCGTGGGTGAAGGCGTCCTGGTTCACGGTGCCGCCACCGAGCTCGCGCTGGATGAAGTCGTCGCCGATCCGGCCGGCCGCGTCGAGGGCGCGGTCGATGTCGTCCTGGGTGATGTCGCTGATCAGCGGCTGGCCGGACTCGTCGGGGACGGTCTCGGCGTGGTTGGCCCAGACGCCGGCGAAGCAGTCGGCCTGCAGCTCCAGGCGCACGGTGCCGCTGGTCGGGCCGGTCTCGCCGGGGTTCGCCTGCTGGTTGAAGCCCAGCAGGTTCTGCACGTGGTGGCCGTACTCGTGGGCGAGCACGTAGGCGTTGACGAAGATGCCGCCCTCGGCGCCGAACTGCTGCTGGAGGGTGTCGAAGAAGGTGAGGTCGATGTACACGAGCTGGTCGGCCGGGCAGTAGAACGGCCCGGAGCCGCTCGTCGCGCCGCCGCACCGCGTCTGCACCGAGCTGGTGAAGAAGACGGTGTCGGTGCGCACGTAGCGGCCGCCGAGGGTCTGCTCCCAGTAGTCCTGGATCGAGTTGATCGACGCCACGGCCGCGCACTGCACGTCGCGGTTGGCGTCGGCGCCGCTGCGGCAGTCCTGCTCGAGTTCCCCGTTGTCGGCCGCCTGGCCCTGGTTGACGCCGAACCCGGCGAGGCTGCCCAGCCCGCCGCCCCCGGACGAGCCGTCGCCGCCGCCGAGCACGTTGAGCAGGATGACGATCACCACGCCGACGAGCCCCAGGCCACCGCCGCCGACGGCCAGGCCGCGGCCGCCGAAGCCGCCGCCCCCGCTGCCCCGGATGTCGGAGACGTCCGACGTCTCGAGGTCGGCGCCCTCGTTGAACCTCACGGGCGGTGGCTTCCCGGAACGTCGTCCCGGAAACCCCGCGGTCAGCGCAGGTCGGCCCGGATGGCCGCCGCGACCTGCGCGGCGAGCCCCGGTCGCTGCTGCGCCCGTGCCCCGAGCAGCGCCCAGCCGAGGTCGGCGACCCGGCGGGAGCGGCGCAGCCAGACCGCCGTCCCCGGGGCCGGGGACAGCTCGCCGCGCGCCGCCGTCGCGATCTCGTACTGGGCGACGAGCGCGTCGCGCAGGACGCGGCTGTCGGCGGGCCGGTCGTCCAGGAGCAGGGCGGTCGTCCTGCTCACCGCCGCGGGCAGCCGGCGGCTGGCCGCCCGGCGGAACAGCAGCAGGCCGGCGGCGAGCGCCACGAGGACGCCGAGCAGCGTCTCGGCCAGCCGGCTGGTCAGCAGCTCCGGGACCGCCCGGGTGGGGTTGCCGACGTGCACCAGGAGCAGCGCCAGCGGGGTGATCGCCGAGACCGCCAGCACGTACTGGTGGGCGATCAACAGCTCGACGGCCATCTGCAGCAGGCCGACGAGCAGCACCTGGACCGCCACGGGCGGATCGAGGACCAGCAGGCCCGCCGCGACGGCGACACCGAGCAGCGTGCCCACGGTGCGGTGCGCGGCCCGGGAGCGGGTCTGCCGGAGGTCGGTGCCCAGCAGCACCGCCACCGCCGACGTCGCCGCCCAGTAGGAGCTCGGCAGCCCGAGCGCGACCGCGAGCAGCCCCGCCGCGGCCGCCGCGACGCCGACGCGCACCGCGCCGGGCAGCCACGGCGCCGTCCACCGGCGGTGCGGGCCGACCCGTTCGACGACGCGCTCCAGGCCGACGGGCTCGAGCGGGACGTCGCCGTGCGGCAGCGCCCGGAAGAACCGCTCCTCGACCGCCAGCAGGTGCCCGGCGAGGGAGGGCCGGCGCCGGGAGCCCCCGGCGACGGCGGCGTGGGCCAGGCGGACGGCGTGCGCCGCCGGGTCGGGCCGGCCGGTGGGCAGCGCGCTGCGCTCGGCCGCGTCCACCGCCGCCTCCGCGGCCGCCACCGCGCGCCGCTCGGGGCCGGCGGGGTCCCACACCCACGGCAGCATGCAGACCAGCCACGACAGCAGCACGCCGCCGGCCGCCGCCAGCAGGTGCGGCCTGACCTGCTCCGGCGTCGTCGCGAGCGCGCTCGCGCCCCCGCCGACCAGGACGGCGCCGAGCGGTCCGGGCGGGCCGATCCGCCAGACCGCCCCGGCCGCGGCGGTGGCGGCGACGAGCAGCCCCAGCACCGGGGCCAGCAGCACCGGGGAGCGCCCCACGAGCGTGCCGAGGGCGAAGGCGAGCAGCAGGCCGGCGCCGACGCCGGCGACCACGACGGCGCGGCGGCGGAACGGCAGCGCGTGCCCGTAGATCGCGGTGAAGCCCGCCAGGCCGGCCGCCGAGCCGAGGTCGGGCCGGCCGAGCGCGACGCCCAGCGCCAGCGGCAGCGCCGCGCAGGCCGCCGCCGAGACCGCCCGCCGGCCGCCCGCCGCCCACAGCACCCGCGCGCCCGGCGGCGACGGTCCCAGCACCCGCCGGGCCAGCCCGGGAGCGGGGGAGGGGGGCACGCCGCCATCCTCCCCGCCGTCCGCCTGCCGGCGCCCGGCGGCCGACCTAGTGTCGGACCCATGCCACTGGAAGGTGAGTACGAGCCGAGCGCCGAGGACTGGGTCCGCGAGCAGGTGGAGCGCTACGAGGCGACCGGCGGCCGGGAGGCCAACACGCTGCGCGACACGGGCCTGCCGGTCGCGGTCTTCTGGACCCGCGGCGCGAGGAGCGGGAAGGTCCGCAAGAACGCGCTCATGCGGGTCGAGCACGACGGCGCCTACGCCATGGTCGGCTCGCAGGGCGGCGCCCCCAAGGACCCCGCGTGGGTGCACAACCTGCGGGCGCACCCTGACCAGGTCACCGTGCAGGACGGCCCGGAGCCGTGGGACGGCGTGGCGCGCGAGCTCTCCGGCGAGGAGCGCGAGGCCTGGTGGCGGCGCGCCGTCGACGCCTACCCCGCCTACGCCGACTACCAGGAGCGGACCGACCGGGTGATCCCCGTCTTCGTCGTCGAGCGGCGCGGCTGAACCCCTGGCGCGGGGCGTCGCGGGCGGTCACACTCTCCGGCCGCACCCATCCGGACCGACCGAGGACGCAACCCGTGCCGCTCAGCATCGCCGAGACCCAGGCCCGCGTGGCCGCCGAGCTCAACCTGCCGGGACAGCCGTTCCGCTACACCGCCCGGGGCGACCAGATCGTGGGCACGTGGGACATCGCCGACGTCACGTACCAGGGCCTGCTGTCGGCCGGGACGATCGACAAGGACTACGCGATCACCGTCACCCTGGACGAGGGCTCGGGCACCTACGACTTCACCGAGCGCAAGACCGAGAGCGAGAGCGACGTCCGGTTCCGCGACGGCAAGCTCGAGTTCGGCGGGCAGAAGGAGTTCTTCAAGGGCAGGTCGGTCGGCAAGCAGTGGGGCGGTGGCATCTCCCTCCGGGCGACCTCGCACGGCCAGGAGGGGCACACCTGGAGCTACGAGTTCGAGACCTCCCGGATCAAGCAGCCGCTGTTCGACCTGCTGGCCTCGGCGGGCTGGCAGCCGGAGAAGAAGGGCTTCCTCGCCCGGCTCTTCTCCCGCTGACGGCAGCCGCCTCCCGACTGCGGGCGCCTGCCCGATGCCGCGCTGATGCGCATGGGCGCGGCATGCCCGGCGCGGATCACCGCACCCGTGCGCAGGGGAGCGGCGACGCCGGCCGGTGCGCCCGGCAGCCGAGCCCTCAGAAGCCGACCACCGCGTGCGGGGTGTAGGGCTCCTCGAGGCGGGCGATCTCCTCGTCGGTGAGCCGCACGTCCACCGCGGCGACGGCGTCGTCGAGGTGGTGGTCCTTGGTGACGCCGACGATCGGCGCGGTGACCACGGGCTTGGCCAGCACCCAGGCCAGCGCCACCTGGGCGCGGGAGATGCCGCGCTCGCGGGCGATCTCGGCGACCCGTTCGACGACGGCCCGGTCGCTGCGCTCGTCGTAGAGCTTGCTGCCGAACGCGTCGTTGGCCGACCTGGTGGTCGACTCGTCCCAGTCGCGGGTGAGGCGGCCGCGGGCCAGCGGGCTCCACGGGATCACCCCGATGCCCTGGTCGGCGCAGAGGGGGAGCATCTCGCGCTCCTCCTCGCGGTTGAGCAGGTTGTAGTGGTCCTGCATCGACACGAACCGGTGCCAGCCGCGCTCGCCGGCGAGGTGCAGCGCCTTGCCGAACTGCCAGGCCCACATGGACGACGCCCCGAGGTAGCGGACCTTGCCGGAGCGCACGCACGAGTCCAGCGCCTCCAGGGTCTCCTCGATCGGCGTGTGCGGGTCCCACCGGTGGATCTGGTAGAGATCGACGTGGTCGGTGCCGAGCCGGCGCAGGCTCTCGTCGAGCTCGCGCAGGATCGCCTTGCGGGAGAGGCCGGCGCCGTTGGGGCCGGGGTGCATCCGGCCGTGCACCTTGGTGGCCAGCACGACGTCGTCGCGGTTCGTGAAGTCGCGGATCGCCCGGCCGGTGATCTCCTCGCTCGACCCGGCCGAGTAGACGTTCGCGGTGTCGAGGAAGTTGATCCCGCTGGCCAGCGCCTTCTCGATGATCCGGCGGCTCTCCTCCTCGGGCAGGCTCCAGGGCTGGTTGCCGCGCCCGGGCTCGCCGAAGCTCATCATCCCCAGGCAGATCCGCGAGACCTCGAGGCCGGTCGAACCCAGGCGCGTGTACTCCATGCCCCCACCCTGGTCGGTCGCCCGCCGGGATGCCAACGTGAGCGGCATGGACGTCGACCTGCGGGCCGCCACCGCCTTCGTCACCGGGTCCGCGCGGGTCCTCGACCGCCGCCGCCTCGACCTGCTGCTGGGCGGGGGTGACCGCGGCGCGCTGCTCGCCGCGCTGGACGGCTACGCCAACCCCGACGGCGGCTACGGCTGGGGTCTCGAGCCCGACCTGCGGGCGCCGGAGAGCCAGCCGGCCGGCGCCATGCACGCCCTCGAGGTGCTCGTCGAGGCCGCCGACCCGGCCGAGCCTCGGGCGCCCGCGCTGCTGAGGTGGCTGGAGGGGGTGACCCTGCCCGACGGCGGGCTGCCGTTCGCGCTGCCCGTGCGCGATCCGGCGGCCTGCGCCCCCTTCTGGGTGGGCGGGGACCCGACCGCGTCGTCGCTGCAGATGACCGCCCAGGTGGCCGCCCAGGCGCACCGGCTGGCCCGGGTGCGACCGGAGCTCGCGACCTCGCCCTGGCTGCGGACGGCGACGGCGTACTGCACGGCCGCCGTCCGCGGCACGGCGGAGGCGCCGCACGCCTACGAGCTGCTGTTCGCGCTGCGCTTCGCCGACGCGGTGCCCGACCCGGACGAGCTGGTCGAGCTGCTCGGCCGGTTCGTGCCGCCCGACGGCGCGGTGGCGGTGGCCGGCGGCTCGCCGGGGGAGGCGCTGCGCCCCCTGGACCTCAGCCCCGAACCCGGCTCCCCCTCCCGCCGGCTGTTCGGCGAGGGCGTGGTGGAGGCGGACCTCGCCCGGCTGGCCGGGGCGCAGCAGCCCGACGGCGGCTGGCCGGTGGACTTCGCGTCGTACTCGCCGGCCGCGACCGTGGAGTGGCGCGGGTACGCGACGGTCGCCGCGCTGGCCGTGCTCCGCGGCAACGGCGTGCTCTAGGGGAGCGCGGCCGCGCGGGCGTCGATCGCCGCCCGGACGTCGTCGGCGAACTCCTCGAACGGCTCGGCGGCCAGCACGCGCTTCGCCCCCTTGCCGGTCCAGCGCCAGGTGCCCGCGATCCGGCCGTCGCAGACCACGGTGGGGCGGAACACGCCGTTGCCCCCCGGCACGATCCGCTCGGCGAACTCGGCCGCGAGCACCGCGCTGCGGTCGCCGTAGCCGAGCACGAACTCGTCGAAGCCGGGCAGCAGGAACACCCCGCGGGCCTGGGCGCGCGCCTGCGCGAGCAGGTCGGGGGTCGCCGGGTCCAGGACGTGCTCGGTGCCGTCGACGTCGACGGCGGCCAGCTGCCAGCGCACGGCGGCCAGCCCGGCGCGGGCGTCGGTCACGGTGAGCCCCGACCAGCGGGCCAGGTCGGCCACCGTGGCCGGGCCGTGGCCGCGGAAGAACCGCAGCGCCAGCTCCGCCCGCGCCGCGTCGCGGTCGAGCCGGCGCGGCGCGGGGATCCACTCGGCGGCGAGCACGAACAGCTGCTCGCCGCCGCCGGTGGGGCCGAGGACGAGCGTGCCGGTCTGGGCCAGGTACCAGAGCAGGTGGTAGCCGCGCTGGCCGGTGGTGGCCACGCCGCCGTCGTCGAGGATGCGCAGCAGCGCGGCCCGGGGCAGCCGCCCGCCGCCGGACAGGGCGGCGACGGCCAGCTCGCGGGCGCGCTCGGTGTCGGCCTCGGTGAGACCCAGGCCGGCCCGGCGCTTGGCCGCGCCCGCCAGCACCCGCGGCCCGCAGAGCTCGAGCAGCCAGCCGAGGTCCTCGGCGGCGACGAGGTGCAGCGTGCTGCGCATCGGCCAGGACCGGACCACCTCGCCCGAGTCGAGGGCCGCCTCGACCGCCGCGCGGTCGCCGGCCGCCGTGCGCAGCGCGACCGACGTGAGCGCGCCCGGGAAGTCCTGCGCCTGGACGGCGGTGAGCCACCGGACGGTCGCGGCCGCGGTCGGCAGCGGGGGACCGGCGAGGCGCTGGGCCACCAGCCGCAGCAGCGCGATCTCGTGCGGCGTCGTCATGCGTCGCACTCTGGCAGCCGGGGACGACGGATCCGGCCCGATTTCTCGCGCCGTTCCGTGCAGGGCGGGCCACAGTGGGTAGGAGGGCGGCCCGTGATGCGTCTCGCCGGCCGCCGGGTCGTCGTCACCGGGGGAGCCCGGGGCGTCGGCGCCGCCATCGTCCGCACCTTCGCCGCCGAGGGGGCGAGGGTCGCCGTCCTCGACCGCCGCGGCGAGGAGGCCAGGGCCCTCGCCACCGCCGTCGGCGGCAGGTCGTGGGAGGTCGACCTCGCCGACGTCGGCGCCGCCCGGGAGGCGATGGACAAGGCCATCGCCTGGCTCGGCGGGGTGGACGTGCTGGTCAACAACGCCGGCATCCTGCGCTCGGCCGCGCTGCTGGAGCTGGAACCGCAGGAGTGGGACGAGGTCTTCGCCGTCAACACCCGGGCGATGCTGGTGACCACGCAGATGGCGGCGCGGGCCATGATCGCCTTCCGGTCCCCGGCCGACGACTGCGCGGGCAAGATCGTCAACATGGCCGGGCCGGGCGCGACCTCCGGCGGGGGCGGGCAGGCCCACTACGCCGCGTCGAAGGCCGCCGTCATGGCGCTCACCCGCGCCGCGGCGCAGGAGCTCGGCCCGCACGGCATCACCGTCAACTGCGTGTGCCCCGGCTACGTGCGCACCGACATGGGCGACGCCGACCGCACGGCCCGCGGCGTCGCCGCCTGGTCGGCGCTGTCGCCGCTCGGGCGCCTCGCCGAGCCCGAGGACGTCGCCCGCGCGGCGCTGTTCCTCGCCTCCAGCGACTCCGACTACCTGACCGGTGACGCGCTCAACGTGACCGGTGGCATGCGCTGACACACTCCGCGGCATGCGCGCCGCGGACTGGGACCGGAGGTACGCCGAGCGCCAGCAGTGGTCGACCGGGCCGAACACGCTGGTCGCGTCGCTGCTGGAGGACCTGCCGCCCGGGGACGCCGTCGACCTGGCGGCGGGGGAGGGGCGGCACGCGCGCTGGCTGGCCGCCCGCGGCTGGCGGGTCACCGCCGTGGACTTCTCGGTGGTGGGCCTCGACCGCGGGAGGGCCCGGCCGGGGGCGGAGCGGGTGACGTGGGTGGCGGCCGACGTCCTCGCCTGGGCGGCCCCGGCGTCCTCGCTCGACCTGGTCCTCGTCGCCTACCTGCACCTGCCCGAGCCGGAGACCGTCGCGGTGCTGACGAGGGCCGTGGGCTGGCTGCGCCCGGGCGGCCGGCTGCTCGTGCTCGGCCACGACGTCGCCAACCTCACCGAGGGCGTCGGCGGGCCGCAGGAGGCGGCGATCCTGCACAGCGCCGAGCGCCTCGCACCGGTGACGGCGCTGCTCGACGTCGACCGGCTGGAGCGGGTCCGGCGGGCGACCCCCGAGGGCGACGCGCTCGACACGCTGCTGTGGGGACGTCGCCGGAGCTGACCTGGCCGTTGGACCTTGGTCCCTGGCGCACCCCCCGTCCCATCGGTCACAGTCTCCGCGATCCGGAACGGGGCCGGACCGCACGTCCCCCGACCCTCTCGCCGCGAAGGACAGCCCATGACCCTGGTCGTCCCTCCTGCCTCCGACACGTCCGTCGACAGCTCCGTCGAGTCCGCCGTCTCGCGGCTGGCCGCGGAGTTCAGCGACCGGCTGCGCCCGCAGCTCATCGTGCGGGTCGTGCGGGACTGCCGGCGCGACCTCGGCGGGTCGCCGGTGGGGGCGATGCCCGAGCTCGTGGAGCGGCTCGCCCGCATCCGGCTGGAGGAGACGATCGCCTGACGCCCGGCCGGTCGTCGCGCTAGCGTCCCGCCCGTGATGGGGATGGGCGGTACCGGGGGCAGGGACGCGGAGCGACGCCGGCGGCTGGTCGCCGGCGTCCTCGTGCTCGCGCTGGTCCTGGGTGTGGCCGCCGTCCTCGTCTCGAGCCTGTGACGGACGGCGAGCGGGTGGCCGACGACGAGATCGAGGACTGGTTCTCCACCGCGGGACAGCGCGAGGAGGAGCTCCGCCGCGTCGACGAGCTGGTGATGGCCGCCGCGCCGGGCATCGACCGGCAGCTGTTCCCGGTCGGCTCGCAGCGGATGCTGGCGTACGGGCTGATGCCGTACAGGCCGAAGTCCGCCAAGGAGGCCACGCCCTGGCCGCTGATCGCGCTGGCGGCGCAGAAGCGGCACCTGTCCCTGTACGTCTGCGCGGTCGTGCAGGGCACCTACCTCGCCGAGTCGCGCGCCGAGCAGCTGGGCAAGGTCTCCTGCGGCAAGAGCTGCATCCGGTTCACCTCGCTCGACGCCGTGGACACCGGCGCGCTCACCGCCGTCCTGCGCGACGCCGTCGCCGTGACGAAGGCCGGCGACAACGACTACTACGCGGGCTGACCGGCCGGACCCGCGTCGCCGCTCCCCGCCGACCACGCGATCCGTGCACGGCTGCGCGGCGTGTCCCGCGGTGTCGCGTGCACGGAACGCCCTCTCGGCCCTCGACGGCCGGGGAAACCGGTTGCCCGCGCCGGGAGGATGACCGGGTGGGTTCGGTCGACGTCTCCGGTGTGCGGCACACCCTGCCCGACGGGCGGGTGCTGCTCCACGACGTGTCGTTCCGGGTGGGGGACGGCGTCCGCGCCGCCCTCGTCGGCGAGAACGGGGCGGGCAAGACCACGCTGCTGCGGATCATCAGCGGCGACCTGACCGCGGAGGCCGGCAGCGTCGTCCGCAGCGGCGGGCTCGGGGTGATGCGCCAGTTCATCGGCTCGGTCCGCGACGACACCACCGTCCAGCGCTTCCTGGTCGACCTCTCGCCGCCGGCGGTCGGCGCGGCCTGGGACGCGCTGGAGGCCGCCGAGCTCGCCCTCATGGAGACCGACGACGAGCCCGCGCAGCTGGCCTACGCGCACGCGCTGGCGCAGTGGGGCGACGCCGGTGGCTACGAGGCCGAGGTCACCTGGGACGCCGTCACCACCGCCGCCCTCGGCGTGCCGTACGAGCGCTGCAAGTACCGCGAGCTGTCGACGCTCTCGGGCGGGGAGCAGAAGCGGCTGGCGCTCGAGGCGCTGCTGCGCGGGCCCGACCAGGTGCTGCTGCTCGACGAGCCCGACAACTACCTCGACGTCCCCGGCAAGCGGTGGCTGGAGGAGCGGCTGCTGGAGACCCCGAAGACGGTGCTGTTCGTCAGCCACGACCGCGAGCTGCTCGCCCGCGTGGCCGACCGGGTGGTCACCGTCGAGGGCGGGACGGCGTGGGTGCACGGGGGTGGGTTCGCCGGCTACGCCGAGGCCCGCACGGCGCGGCACGAGCGGCTGGCCGAGCTGCGCCGCCGCTGGGACGAGGAGCACCAGCGGCTGGTCGACCTGGTGCGCACCCTGCAGCAGCAGGCGAAGAACTCCGAGGCCATGGCCTCCCGCTACGCCGCGGCGCAGACCCGGCTGGCGAGGTTCGAGGCGGCGGGGCCGCCGCCGGACCGTCCGCCGGAGCAGAAGGTCGCGATGCGGCTGCGCGGCGGGCGCACGGGGGTGCGGGCGGTGATCGCCGAGCAGCTGGAGCTGACCGGGCTGATGCGGCCGTTCGACCTGGAGGTCTGGTACGGCGACCGGGTCGGCGTCCTCGGCGCCAACGGGGCCGGCAAGTCGCACTTCCTCCGGCTGCTCGCCGGGCAGGACGTCGCGCACACCGGCGGCTGGCGGCTGGGCGCCCGCGTCGTCCCCGGCTTCTTCGCGCAGACCCACGCCCACCCCGAGTGGCTGGACCGCACGCTGGTCGACCTGCTCTGGCACGGCGAGCCGGGGCGGCCGGGCGTCGACCGCGGCCGGGCGATGGCCGCGCTGCGCCGCTACGGGCTGGCCGGCTCCGGCGACCAGCCGTTCCGCACGCTGTCGGGCGGTCAGCAGGCGCGGTTCCAGATCCTGCTGCTCGAGCTCTCCGGCGCCACCCTGCTGCTGCTCGACGAGCCCACCGACAACCTCGACGTCCTCTCCGCCGAGGCGCTGGAGGAGGCGCTGGCCGCCTTCGACGGCACGGTCCTCGCCGTCACGCACGACCGCTGGTTCGCCCGGTCCTTCGACCGCTTCCTGGTGTTCGGCGCCGACGGGCGGGTGTACGAGTCGAGCGAGCCGGTCTTCGACGAGACGCGGGTGCAACGCGCCCGTTGAACGTCAGGCTGTCCTGACAGACACTGGCTGCATGGTCGACCTCGGGGAGCTGGAGCGGCGGTTCACGCTGACCGCTGCGGTGGCGCGCTTCGCGGACCTGGGGTTGCGGGACTCGCTGGACGATCCGCCGCTGAGCCACGACGAGGCGCTGGAGCTGCTGGCGCTCGGCGAGGTGATCGCCCGCAAGGCCGGCCACGGGCGCCAGCTCGCCGTGCGCACCGCCCGCGCCCGCGGGGCCTCGTGGGCGGCGATCGGCAGCGCGCTGGGGACGACGCGGCAGTCGGCGTGGGAGGCGCACCGGCGCTGGATCGACCAGCAGGCCGCCGGGCACGGCAGCGTCGGGGAGATCGGCTTCGACGACGAGGACGCCGCCGCCGCGCGAGAGCTGGCGGGCCCCGAGCCGGGTTGACCACCGGTGGGTGGCCGGGCGGCACGCCGGCGGGGTCGACCACCCGCCGGTGATCGTCGCGGGTCTCAGCTGAAGGCCCTGCCCTCGCCCCGGTAGGTGGGGACGGCGTCGACGACGGCTGCGCGGTCCCCGCTGCCGGCGACCAGGTGCAGCTCGTCGACGTGCTCGCACAGCTCGCCGGCCTTGGCGTGCCGGAACCACACGCGGTCGCCGATCCGCAGCCGGTCGGCGGCGGTCCCGCGCAGCGGCGTCTGCACCTCGCCGGCGCCCTCCGAGGCGAGCAGCCGCAGGCCGGCCGGGTGGGTGGGGATCGGCACGCGGTCGGCGCCGGCCGGCCCCGAGGCGATCCACCCGCCGCCGGCGACGGTGACCACGCCGGGCGCCGGCCGGCGGGTCACCGGCAGCGCGAACAGCGCCGCGGGCCGCCCGCGGAAGGCGCGGTAGCCGTCGAACAGGCCGGGGGAGTACAGCCCGGAGCCGGCGGCGAGCTCGGTGACGGCGTCCTCGGCCGACGTGCGCTCCAGACTCCCGGTGCCGCCGCCGTTGACGAACTCCAGGTCCGCCACCGACCGGACGGCGGCGACCGCCGCCGCCCGCCGCCCGGCCAGCTCGCGGCCGGACAGCAGCTGCACCCCCCGGACCGCGAGCCCGCGCAGCGGCCGGCCCGCCGGGGCGTCGCCGACCCCGGCGATCTGCGCCTCGTAGGCCATGACCCCGACCAGGGTGAAGCCGGGCCGGGCGGCCACCGCGCGGGCCAGCGCCACCGCGTCCGCCGGCGCGTGCACCGGCGAGCGCCGCGCGCCCACGTGCACCCGGCCGCCGGCCGTCCGCCACGAGGCGTCGAGGTCGAGGCAGACGCGCAGCGGCGGGCGGGCCGCGGGCGGGACGACGGAGTCGACCAGGTCGAGGTGCTCGACCGAGTCCACCATGAGCGCGACCCGGGCGGCGAGCTGCACGTCGGCCGCGAGCCGGAGCAGCGCCCCGCGGTCGGCGGTGGGGTAGCCGACGACGACGTCCCTGCTCACGGGGTCGTCGCCGCCGGCCAGCCAGAGCGCCTCGCGCAGCGTGTAGGCGAGGACCCCCGCGAACCCCGGCCGGGCCAGCACCCGGCGCAGCACGGCCCGGCTGCGCACCGACTTGCTGGCCACCCGCACCGGTTTGCCCCCCGCCCGGCGGACGAGGTCGGCGGCGTTGGCGTCGAGCGCCTCGAGGTCGACCACGGCGAACGGCGGGTCGAGGTCGGCGGTCGCCCGGTCGAGCCGCCGCCGCGCCTCCGCCGGATCCGCCTCCGCCCGCGTCATGGTGACCATGACGCCGCAGCGTGCTGGCCGCGGCACGTCGGGTCAACCGGCCGGGCCGTTGACCCGGGGACATCCGCCGTGCTGGAGTGCGGCGCCGTGGACGGAGGCGAGCCGGTGCCGGGCAGCGAGCGGGCGCGGTGGCGCAACTGGGCGGGCAACCAGCGGGCGACCGTCGACGTCGTCCACCCTCGGGCCGCCGACGAGGTCGCCGAGGTGCTCGCCCGGGCCGCCGCGCAGGGCCGGCGGGTGCGGCCGATCGGCAGCGGGCACTCCTTCACCGGCATCGGGCGTCCCGAGGACGTCCAGCTCGTCGCCGACCGGCTGACCGGGATCCGGGAGGTGACCGACTCGGGGCTGGTGACCGTCGGCGCCGGGACCCCGCTGCACCGGCTGAACGCCGAGCTGGCCCGGGCGGGCTGGTCGATGACCAACCTCGGCGACATCGACCGCCAGACCGTCGCCGGCGCCCTGAGCACCGGGACCCACGGCACCGGCGCCCGCTTCGGCGGCCTCGCCACCCAGGTGCGCGGCCTGGAGCTGGTGACCGTGGCCGGCGAGGTGCTGCGCTGCGACGCCGCCACGCACCCCGACGTCTTCTCCGCCGCGCGCGTCGGCCTGGGCGCGCTGGGCGTGGTGACGGCGGTGACGCTGCAAGCCGTGCCGGCGTTCGCGCTGCGCGCCGTGGAGGGCCCGGGCACCCTGACCCGGGCGCTGGCCGGGTTCGACGAACTCATGACCTCCACCGACCACGTGGAGTTCTACTGGTTCCCGCACACCGACGCGGTGCTGCTCAAGCGCAACACCCGGGTGCCGGTCGAGGAGGTCGACCCGCTGCCCCGCTGGCGCGCGATCTGGGACGACGAGGTGCTCTCCAACGTCGCCTTCGCGGGGGTGGTGGCCGCCGGCAGGCGGCTGCCCGCCCTCGTGCCGCCGCTGGCCCGCATCTCGGCGCGGGCGCTGGGGCCGCGCGCCTGGACCGACCACGCGCACCGCGTGTTCGTCAGCCGCCGCCGGGTGCGCTTCCTCGAGATGGAGTACGCGGTGCCGCGGCAGGCCGCCCCCGCCGTGCTCGCCGAGCTGCGACGCGCGCACGAGGCCGGCGGCTGGCACGCGGCGTTCCCGGTGGAGGTGCGGGTGGCCGCCGGCGACGACATCCCGCTGTCGACGGCGTCCGGCCGCGACAGCGCCTACGTCGCCGCGCACGTGCCGGCGCGCACCGATCCCGGCCGCTGGTTCGAGACGCTGGAGCGGATCGCCGGCGAGGTCGGCGGCCGGCCGCACTGGGGCAAGCTGCACGGCCTGGACGCCGCCGCGCTGCGGCAGCGCTACCCCCGGTTCGACGAGTTCACCGCGGTCCGCGACCGCCTCGACCCCGGGGGCGTGCTCGGCAACGCGTACCTGGACCGGGTCCTCGGGCCGGCCCCGCAGCGGGGCTAGCGCCGAGGGGGCTCCTCACAGGTCGACGTCGGGCTCCCCGGTGCCGCCGATGCGGTCCAGCTCCTGCAGCTCCACCGGTCCCAGCACCCGCGCGGCGGCCTGCAGGTTCTCCTCCAGGTGCGCGACCGACCGGGTGCCCGGGATCAGCAGGACGTTGGGGGACCGGGCCAGCAGCCAGGCCAGGGCCACCTGCATCGGCGTGGTCTCCAGCCGCCGGGCGATCGTCTCCAGCGCGGCCGACTGCAGGGGGCTGAAGCCGCCCAGCGGGAAGTAGGGCACGTAGGCGATGCCCTCCCGCGCCAGCGCGTCGACCAGCGGGTCGTCGTCGCGGTGCACCAAGTTGTAGTGGTTCGGCACGCACACGACCGGCGCGATCGACTGCGCCTCGGCCAGCATCTGCGGCGTCACGTTGCTGACCCCGAGGTGCCGGACCAGCCCCTCCTGCTGCAGCTCGGCGAGGGCCTCGAAGGGCTCGGCCAGCGAGCGCTGCACCGGTTCGCTGAACCCGGGCATCCGCAGGTTCACGACCTCCAGCGCGTCGAGGCCGAGGTGGTCGAGGTTGTCGTGCACCGCCCGGCGCAGCTCGTCGCGGGAGAGCGCCTCCGGCCAGGCGCCGTCCGGGGTCCGCCGGGCCCCGACCTTGGTCACGAGGGTGAGCTCGGCCGGGTAGGGGTGCAGCGCCTCGCGGATGATCTCGTTGGTGACGTGCGGCCCGTAGTAGTCGCTGGTGTCGATGTGGTCGACGCCGAGCTCCACGGCGCGGCGGAGGACGGCGACCGCGGCGGCGCGGTCCGGCGGCGGGCCCATCACGTGCGGGCCGGCCAGCTGCATCGCGCCGTAGCCCATGCGGTTGACCTTGCGGTCCCCGAGGGGGAACTGGCCGGACTTCTCCGCGGGAACTGTCATGCCCCGCTCCTGCCCCGCCCGGACCGGGCCATGCGCCAGGGCCGGGAAATCCCGGCCGCGCGCCAGGGGCCGGAGAACCGGCCGTGCGCCCGGGCCGCGACAAGCGGGCCCGGGCGCCGGACCTCACGGCTTGAGGAGCACCTTGACCGCGCCGTCCTTCTTCTCCCGGAAGTTGGCGTAGGCCTGCGGCGCCTCCTCCAGCGGCACGTGGTGGGTGGCGAACTCGTCGACGCCGAGGAAGTCCTCCTCCAGCAGCGGCAGGATGTCGGGCACCCAGCGCCACACGTTCGCCTGGCCCATCCGCAGCTGGATCTGCTTGTCGAACATCCGCATGAGCGGCAGGGGGTCGGTGGCCCCGCCGTAGACGCCCGACAGCGAGATCGTGCCGCCGCGCCGGACGGCCTCGATCGCGGTGTTCAGCGCCGCCAGCCGGTCGACGCCGGCCACCTGCATGACCTTCTCCATCACGGCGTCCGGCACGATCGCCGTCGCCTTCTGCGCGATGGTGGCCAGCGGCGAGCCGTGCGCCTCCATGCCGACGGCGTCGATGACCGCGTCGGGCCCGCGGCCGTCGGTGGCGTCGCGGACGGCGGCCACCACCTCGTCCTTCTTCGTCGTCTCGATCGTGGAGACGCCCCGGGCCCGGGCGCGGGCCAGCCGCTCGGGGACGTCGTCCACCCCGAAGACCTGCTCGGCGCCCAGGTGCTGGGCGATCCGCGCGGACATGTCGCCGATCGGGCCCAGGCCAAGCACCAGCACGCTGCCGCCCTTCGGGATGCCGGCGTACTGCACGGCCTGCCAGGAGGTGGGCAGCACGTCGGAGAGGTAGACGAAGCGGTCGTCCGGCGGGCCGTCGGGGACCTTGATCGGCAGCGTGTTGCCGAACGGCACCCGCAGGTACTCGGCCTGGCCGCCGGGCACCTGCCCGTACAGCTTCGTGTAGCCGAACAGCGAGGCGCCGAAGCCCTGCTCCCGGTTCTGCGTGGTCTCGCACTGCGACTGCAGGCCCTGGGCGCACATCCAGCAGGTCCCGCAGGAGATGTTGAACGGCACGACGACGCGGTCACCGGGCTTGACCGCGGTCACCTCGGCGCCGACCTCGCGGACCACGCCCATGGGCTCGTGCCCCATGACGTCGCCGACGGTCATGAACGGCGCCATGACCTCGATGAGGTGCAGATCGGAGCCGCAGATGCCGCTCGAGGTGATCTCCACGACCACGTCGGTCGGCTCCTGGATCGTCGGGTCCGGGACGGTGTCGACCCGGACGTCGGCACGGCCGTGCCACGTCACTGCTCGCATGTAAGGAGTACTCCCTCGATCGGGCCGCGGATCGGCCTCCGAGGAGGGCTCCTGCCCCTTCGTGACGCTCGTCGCCCGCCCCGACGGCCGGAGTCGGCGTGTCGATCACGCTCCGTAAATCACCGGTCGACTCTCCGCCGAATCACATCGATGAGGCTTTGTGACCCAGCTCATGATCTGAGGCCCTATTCCCAGCCGTCCAGATCACGAAACGGACACGACGTGTTTACATGGCTCCCGCCCGCCTCCGCCGGCTGGGCGCACGCCCTCCTTCCCGGGGCGAACGAACTTGTCCGCCGACGGAAGTCAGGTGCATGTCCTCGCACGACCACGACCGCCTCCTCGACGAGGGCCCGGAGCGCCGCAAGCGCGCCGGGACCTCCCTCGCTCCAGCCGGTGGGACGCGGTCCCGGCGGCGGCCGGCCGCCCGCGCCGGGGAGAAGGCCCCGAAGGGTGCTCCGGCGCCGCGCCACGGGGAGGCGCAGCCGGCCCGGTCCACCCGCCCCCGCACGACCTCCACCGCGACGAGGACGACGGCCGCGGAGCCGGCCGCCCCGCAGCAGGCCGCCGCGTCGGAGCCCGCACCGCGCCCGCGCCCCCGCCCCACCCCGCGCCCGCGTCCGGCCGCCGAACCGGCCGCCGAGGCGCCCTCCGCGGTCGCCGCCGTCGTCGACGCCGACGAGGTGCGCGACGTCGAGGACGCCGGTGAGCTCGTCGCGGCCGGCGAGGCCGCGGGCCTGGCCGCGGTCCGGGAGGTCACCGACGGCGCCGACGGCGCCGACGTCGTCGTCAAGGACCTCGACCACCCCGCCGAGGACGCCGACGCGGCGCCCGCGGCCGCGCGTGGCGGGCGCGCCCGGCGGCTGCTGCGCCGCCGGCCCGCCCTGTACCTCGCCGCCGCGCTGGCCGGCGCGCTGGGCGTCGGCGCGATCCACCTGGGGTCGACGGCCCAGGCCGACCCCGCCGAGGAGCCCAGCCACTCGATGAGCGTGGCGGCCGAGCTGGGCATCTCGTCCCAGACGGTCACCGCGCCCGACGTGGAGGACACCGAGCGGCTCCGCGAGCTCGCGGCCAGCCGCGCCACCCGCGAGGCCGAGCAGTCGCAGGCGGTCGCCGCCCAGCAGGAGGCCGACCGGCTGGCCGCCGAGGCCATCGCCGAGGCCAACCGGCCCAAGGCGGTGCTGCCGGTCAACGGCGCCCGCCTCACCAGCGGCTTCGGTCTCCGCTGGGGCTCCCTGCACGCCGGCATCGACCTCGCCGCCCCGATGCTCACCCCGGAGTACGCCGCGATGGACGGCGTCGTGCTCGAGGCCGGCCCGGCCTCCGGCTACGGCAACGTCGTCTACATCCAGCACGCGAACGGCGACGTGACCGTCTACGGCCACATGGAGCAGATCCTCGTGCAGCCCGGCCAGGTGGTGAAGGCCGGCGACACGATCGCCCTGCTCGGCAACCGCGGGCAGTCCACCGGCCCGCACCTGCACTTCGAGGTGCACGTCGGCGGGATCGACGGCGAGAAGGTCGACCCGGTCCCGTGGCTGCGGGAGCGCGGCGTCCAGATCTGACCCCCTCCCGACGCCCCCGGTCGCCTCGCGGCCGGGGGCGTCGTGCGTGGGGCACACTGCGGCCATGGGCCACGACCACGCCGCGCACGCCGGCACGGCCGGCGCCGCCCAGCGCGGGCGGCTGGTGGTGGTGCTCGTCCTGACCCTCGTCGTCCTGGTGGCCGAGGTCGTCGGGGCGGTGCTGTCGGGGTCCCTGGCCCTGCTCGCCGACGCGGGGCACATGGCCACCGACGCGGCCGGGATCGCCCTCGCCCTCGGGGCGGTCACCCTGGCCCAGCGCCCGCCGCGCGGACGGCGGACCTTCGGCTGGCAGCGCGTGGAGATCCTGGCCGCCGTCGCCAACGGGCTGCTGCTGCTCGGCGTGGCCGGCTACGTGCTGGTCGAGGCGGTGCGGCGGATCGGCGACCCGGTGGAGGTCGGCTCGGGGCTGATGATGGCCGTCGCCGGTGCCGGCCTTGTGGTCAACCTGATCGGCCTCGCCCTGCTGCGCCGCGGCCGCGGGCAGTCGCTGAACGTCCGCGGCGCCTACCTCGAGGTGCTCGGCGACGCCCTCGGGTCGGTCGCCGTCCTCGTCGCCGGCGTCGTCGTGGCCACGACCGGGTGGGGCCACGCCGACGCGCTGGCCTCCCTCGCCATCGGCTTCCTCGTCGTGCCGCGCGCCTGGCGCCTGCTGCGCGAGGCGCTCGACGTGCTGCTCGAGGCCGCCCCGCGCGGGGTGGACCTCGACGACGTCCGGGCGCACATCCTCGGCGTCGAGGGCGTGGTCGGCGTGCACGACCTGCACGCCTGGACGATCACCTCCGGGCTGCCGGTCCTCTCCGCGCACGTCGTCGTCTCCGACGAGGCGCTGGAGGCCGGGCACGGCGGCCGGGTGCTCGACGCGCTGTGCGCCTGCCTCGGCGACCACTTCGACGTCGAGCACTGCACCTTCCAGCTGGAGGCGGCCGGTCACGCCGCCCACGAGGCCCCTGTCCACGACTGAGGACCGGGGTCCTGCCGCCCCTGCGCCGGGCCCTGCGGCACGGCCGCCTCCCGCCCCGCGCGCCGGTGGGAGACTGGGCCGGTGGAGCACGACCACTCGGGCATGTGGATGCCGGACCGGCCGCCGACGTGGGGGCGGGTGTTCCTGCCGCACCTCGACGGCTGGTCGATCGTCGCCGTCCTGAGCCTGGTGGCGTTGCTGGCCTACCTGGTGGGGGTCGTGCGGCTGCGCCGGTCGGGGGTGGCCTGGCCGTGGTGGCGGACGGCGTCCTTCGTCGCCGGCGCGGTGTCGCTGTTCGCCGTCACCGGCACGTGGCTGTCGGGCTACGGGATGATCCTGTTCAGCGTGCACATGGTGCAGCACATGGTGCTGACCATGATCTCGCCGCTGCTCCTGCTGTGCGGCTCACCGGTCACGCTGGCCCTGCGGGCGCTGCCGCGGGGGAGGGGGGCGGCGGGGGCCCCCCGCGCGCTGCTGCTCGAGGCGCTGCACAGCCGGGTGGCCCGGTTCCTGTCCCACCCGTTCTTCACGCTGCCGCTGTTCCTCGGCAGCCTCTACGGCGTCTACTTCACGCCGGTCTTCGACGACCTGATGGCCGACCCGCTGGGCCACCAGTTCATGCTGGCCCACTTCCTGGTCACCGGGCTGCTGTTCTTCGGGCCGATCCTCGGCCAGGACCCCTGGCCGCGGACGCTCGGCCACGCCGGGCGGATCGTCGAGCTGGTCGTCCCGGTCCCGTTCCACGCCTTCTTCGGCGTGGCGATCATGATGGCCGGCTCGCTGGTGGTCGAGTCCTTCGCGCGACCGCCGGTGTCGTGGGGCGTCGACCCCCTGGCCGACCAGGGCACCGCCGGCGGCATCGCGTGGGCGTTCTCCGAGCTGCCCACCGTGCTGGTGCTGGCGGTCGTGTTCCTCTCGTGGGTCGGCTCCGAGGAGCGCCGCGGGCAGCGCGAGGACCGGCAGGCCCGGCGCGACGGCGACGCGGAGCTCGAGGCCTACAACGCCCACCTGCGCGCCCTCGCCGCCCAGAACCGGCCCTGACGCGCGTTCCCTCCGCGCCGCCGTGATCAGCTGACCTGATCGTGGGAGGTCCTCCCTCGCGCCGGGCCGTGAGGGAGGACCCCTGGGGATCAGGTCAGCTGATCGTGGCTGCGACCGTCAGCCGGCGTGGACCATCGCCTCGGTGTCGGCGGGGAGGTCCTCCTTGGTGGCCTTGATGAGCACCGCGGAGACGAGCGCGCCCACGAGGAGCAGGCCGGCGGCCCAGGTGAACGCCGTCGTGTAGCCCTCGACCTGCGCGCTGAGGTTGATCGCCTGCGCCACGGCCGGGTCCCGCGGGTCGGTCCCGGTCGCCGCCGCCTCGGCCGCCTGGTCGGCGAAGGAGGCGGTGATCGCCGACACCGACAGGGTCGCCAGCAGGGCGGTGCCGATCGAGGCGCCGACCTGCTGCACGGCCTGCAGCACCGCGCTGGCCGCGCCGGCGTCGTGCGACCCGACGCCGACCAGGGCCAGGTTGGCCAGCGGCACGAAGGTGAACCCGAGGCCCAGGCCCAGCAGCAGCTGGCCCGGGAAGGCCAGGGCCCAGAAACCGCTGTCCACGCCGAGGAACGACAGCAGGAACAGCCCGGCCGCGGCGATCACGCCACCGGCCACCATCAGCGGCTTGGGGCCGACCTTGGGCACCAGCGCGCTGGCCGCGCCGGCGGAGATCAGCACGCCCAGCGTCGACGGCAGCGACGCGAAGCCCGCCTCCACCGGCTTGTACCCGAGCACCTGCTGGAAGTAGAGGCTCAGGAAGAAGAAGGCGCCGATCAGGCCGGCGCCCACCAGCGTGGAGGTGAGGTACGCGCCGCCGCGGTTGCGGTCGAGGACCAGCCGCATCGGCAGCAGCGGGTTGCGCACCCGCAGCTCGACGACGACGAACAGCGCCACGAGCAGCACGCCGGCGCCGATGAAGAACAGCGCCCAGGGTTCGCTCCAGCCGGTCTCGCTGCTGCCCGCCGCGGCGTTCTCCTGCGAGGCCTCGGCCACGCGGGTGAAGCCGTAGACGAACGAGGTCAGGCCGAGGGTGACGAGGACGGCGCCGGGGATGTCGTAGCTGGTCTCGCCGGGCGCCTTGCTCTCGGGCACGAACGGGATCGCCGCGGCGATCGCCACGACGGCGACCGGCACGTTCACCCAGAAGCACCAGCGCCAGTCCACGTACTCGGTGAGGACGCCGCCGAGCAGCAGGCCGACCGCCGAGCCGCCGCTGGCGATCGCGCCGTACACGGCGAACGCCTTGGCCCGCTCCTTGGCGTCGGTGAACAGCACGGTGAGCAGGGCCAGCGACGCCGGGCCGAGCAGCGCGCCGAAGGCACCCTGCAGCGCCCGCGCGGCGAACAGCAGCGCCTCGTTCTGGGCGATGCCGCCCAGCGCGGAGGCGACGGCGAAGCCGGCGGCGCCGACCAGGTAGGTGCGCTTGCGCCCCCAGAAGTCGGCGATCCGGCCGCCGAGCAGCAGGAAGCCACCGAAGGTCAGCGTGTAGGCGGTGACGATCCACTGCTGCGCCGCGGCGCTGATCTCCAGGTCGGTGGAGACGGCCGGCAGCGCGATGTTCACGATCGTCGCGTCGAGGATGATCATGAGCACGGTCACGGCGATGACCGCGAGCGCGAGCCACCGCCGGGGGTAGGGCTCGTCGGTGAGCGGGCCCGCGCCGGGGGTCGGGGGTGCGGATGCGGGGTCTGTCACGGTTCGTCCTTCTCGTCTCGTCTCGTCGTCGTGGTGGCGCGGAGGCCGTCTCGGCCGATCGGGGAAGGTATCGGCCTGGGAGCATCCCGTCGTGCCTGTTTCGCTGGTGATGACCGCAGATACGCACGTCCCGAAGCGGTCGCGTGACCTACCTCATTCCTTGTGGGCCGCGATCGACGCCGCGGACGTCGTCGTGCACGCCGGCGACTGGGTCGACGTCGCGCTCCTCGAGCGGCTCGAGGCGCGCTCCCGGCGGCTGCTGGCGGTGCACGGCAACAACGACCACGGCCCGCTCCGCGAGCGGCTGCCCGAGGTGGCCCGGGCCGAGATCGAGGGCATCCGCATCGCCGTCGTGCACGAGACAGGTGACCGGAAGGGCCGCGAGCAGCGCTGCGCGGCGCGGTTCCCCGACACCGACCTCCTGGTCTTCGGCCACAGCCACATCCCCTGGGACACCCGGGCGGGCACCGGGCTGCGGCTGATCAACCCCGGCTCGCCCACGGACCGGCGGCGCCAGCCGCACGGCACCTTCGTCACCGCCGTCGCGGCGGACGGGGAGCTGCGCGACGTCACGTTCCACCCCGTGCCGCGCTGAGATGGCCGGGCGGGAGCCGTTCCCGGGACGCGCGGTCGGGCTGCTCGCCTGCCCCGTCTGCGGCGCCGGCATGTCCGCGACGCCCGCCGGGCTGCGCTGCGCCGCCGGGCACGCCTTCGACCGAGCCCGGCAGGGGCACGTGACCCTGCTCCCGCCGGGGCACCGCCCGCCGTCCGGCGACTCCGCGGCGATGGTCGCCGACCGGGTGGCGTTCCTCGACTCGGGTGGCTACGCCGGCGTCACGGCCGCGCTCACCGCCGCCGTCCTGGCCGACGGCCTCCCCGAGACGCTGCTCGACCTGGGCGGGGGCACCGGTCACCACCTCGCCGCCGTCCTCGACCGGCTGCCCGGCGCCGCCGGGGTGGTGCTGGACTCCTCCCCGTACGCCGCCCGGCGGGCGGCGCGGGCCCACCCGCGGGCGATGGCCGTCGTCGCCGACACGTGGGCCCGGCTGCCGGTCCGCGACGCCGCCCTCGACCGGGTGCTCGTCGTCTTCGCGCCGCGCAACGGCGCGGAGACCGCCCGCGTGCTGCGCCCGGACGGCCGGCTGGTGGTGGTCACCCCGGCCGCCGACCACCTCGCCGAGCTCGTGGCGCCGCTCGGCCTGCTGCGCGTCGACCCCGACAAGGGGACTCGGACGGCGGCCGCGCTGGAGCCGCATCTGCGGCCGGTGGACGCGGCGTCCCACCGCGAGGAGCTGGCGCTCGGCCCCGGGGCGGTGCGCACCCTGGTGGGCATGGGCCCGCACGCCCGCCACCTCGCCCCGGACGCGCTCGCGGCGGCGGTGGCGCGGCTGCCCGACCCGGTGCGCGTGACGGTCGCCGTCGACGTCACCACGTGGGCGCGCTGACGGCGCGGCGCGCTCAGCGGCGGCGCGACCTCCGGCCCCGGCCCGGGCCGAGGAGGACCCACAGCGCCAGGACCAGGACCGCCCCGGCGATCGAGGCCCACCAGCCGCCGACGTCGAGGCGGGCCTGCTCACCCCGCAGCAGCGCGCCGAGCAGGTTCCCCACCACCGACCCGACGAGGCCCAGCAGCAGCGTCGCGAGGACGCCGAGGTCCTGCTTGCCCGGCACGACGGCGCGGGCCACGAGGCCGGCGACGAAGCCGATCGCGAGGACGAGGGCCAGGCCGGCGAGGGTCACGGCCGGGGACGCTACCGCCGTCGGCCGTAACGACCCGGTCGCGACCACGGCGTGCCACGGGCCATCCACCAGCTGTGTCCTGGGCACCGTTTAAGCTCCGGCTGTGACGATCGCACCGGCGCCCATCGTGAGCCGGCCCAGCCCGGTTCACGTGGCCCAGAAGGGGTCGCGGCTCTCGAACCTGCTGCGGACCACGGACCACAAGACCATCGGGCTGATGTACCTGGCCACCTCGTTCACCTGGTTCCTGGTGGGCGGGTTGATGGCGCTGCTCATGCGGGGTGAGCTCGCCAGGCCGGGGCTGCAGTTCCTGTCGCCGGAGCAGTACAACCAGCTGTTCACCATGCACGGCACGGTGATGCTGCTGTTCTTCGCCACCCCGCTGTTCTTCGCCTTCGCGAACCTGATCATGCCGCTGCAGATCGGCGCCCCCGACGTGGCGTTCCCGCGGCTCAACGCGTTCTCGTACTGGCTGTTCCTGTTCGGCAGCCTGACGGCGGTCTCGGGCTTCCTGACCCCGGGCGGCGCGGCCGACTTCGGCTGGACGGCCTACACGCCGCTGTCCGACGTCGTGAACTCCCCGGGGGCCGGGGCCAACCTGTGGATCGCCGGCCTGGCCGTCTCGGGTCTGGGCACGATCCTCGGTGGCGTCAACTTCGTCGCGACGATCGTCTGCCTGCGGGCGCCCGGCATGACCATGTTCCGGATGCCGATCTTCACCTGGAACACGCTGGTCACCAGCATCCTGGTGCTGCTCGCGTTCCCGATCCTCACCGCGGCGCTGTTCGCGCTGCTGGCCGACCGCAACCTCGGCGCGCTGATCTACTCGGACGAGAACGGCGGCCCGATGCTGTACCAGCACCTGTTCTGGTACTTCGGCCACCCCGAGGTCTACATCATCGCGCTGCCGTTCTTCGGCATCATCACCGAGGTCATCCCGGTCTTCAGCCGCAAGCCGCTGTTCGGCTACAAGGGCATGGTCTTCGCGACGCTGTCCATCGCGTTCCTCTCCCTGGCCGTGTGGGCGCACCACATGTTCGCCACCGGTGCGGTGCTGCTGCCCTTCTTCAGCTTCCTGACCTACCTGATCGCCGTCCCGACCGGCATCAAGTTCGTCAACTGGATCGGCACCATGTGGAAGGGCTCGATCAGCTTCGAGTCGCCGATGCTGTGGTGCATCGGCTTCCTGGTCACCTTCCTCCTCGGCGGCCTCACCGGCGTCCTGCTGGCCAGCCCGCCGCTGGACTGGCACATCTCCGACACCTACTTCGTGGTGGCGCACTTCCACTACGTCGTCTTCGGCACCGTGGTCTTCGCCGCCTACGCCGGCATCTACTTCTGGTTCCCGAAGATGTGCGGCCGGATGATGGACGAGCGGCTCAGCAAGGTCCACTTCTGGCTGACCTTCGTCGGGTTCCACGGCACCTTCCTGGTGCAGCACTGGCTGGGCAACGAGGGCATGCCGCGCCGCTACGTGGACTACCTGCCCTCCGACGGGTTCACGACGCTGAACACCATCTCGACGATCTTCAGCTTCGTGCTCGGCGCCTCGGCGATCCCGTTCGTCTACAACGTGGTGCGGTCCTGGAAGTACGGGCAGCTGGCGCTGCGCGACGACCCCTGGGGCCACGGCAACTCGCTGGAGTGGGCGACGTCGTCGCCGCCGCCGCGGCACAACTTCACGGAGATCCCGCGGATCCGCTCGATCCGCCCGGCGTTCGAGGCGCACTACCCGCACCTGGTCGACCGGCTGGAGGCCGAGGCCCACATGGGCAAGCGGCACAAGCCGTACGCCGGCGTCAGCGAGATCGGGCTCACCGAGGGCCCGCGGGCCGGCGCCAAGGACCCCGACCCGAGCTGAGGGAGGACCACCCTCCCCGCACGCCCCGCCCCGCCGGCCGCCTGGCCGGCGGGGCGGGCGCGTTCCCGGGGCGGTGCCGGGTGCCCACGGGGCGGTGCGGCACGATGACGACGTGTCGCTGCACCCTGACCAGCCGTCCCCGGTCGCCGCGACCGGGACGGGCCCGCGCGCGCTGCTGACCGTCACCGGGGTCGACCGCCCCGGCGTGACCGCCCGCCTGTTCGGGACGCTGGCCGGGTCCGCGAACGGAGCCGCCCCGCCGCTGGAGGTGCTCGACGTCGAGCAGGTCGTCGTGCACGGGCAGCTGGTGCTCGGCGTCGTCGTCGGCGCGCTGCCGGCCGCCGGGGCCGACCCGGAGGGCGAGGACGCGCTGCTGGCCCGGCTGGTCCGGCTGGCCGGCGAGGTGTCCGCGGCCACCGGCGTGCAGGTCCGCGTCGAGCCGGCGTCCGGGCCGGAGCCGGAGCGGCCCGGGCTGCCGCACCACGTGATCGTCCTCGGCCGGCCCGTCCCGCCCGGGGCGGTCGCCGGCGCGGCGCAGGCGATCGCCGCCATCGGCGGCAACATCGACGCGATCCGGCGGCTGTCCGACTACCCGGTGACCAGCTTCGAGCTCACCGTCTCGGGCGCCGACTCCACCGCCCTGCGCACGCAGCTGGCCTCGGTCGCGGCCGCCACCGGCGCGGACATCGCCGTGGAGCAGGCCGGGCTGGCCCGGCGCAGCAAGCGGCTGATCGTCCTCGACGTCGACTCCACCCTCGTGCGCGGCGAGGTGATCGACGAGCTGGCCGCGCGCGCCGGCCGCGCGGCGGAGGTCGCCCGGATCACCGCCGCGGCCATGAACGGCGAGCTCGACTTCGCCGAGTCGCTGCGCAAGCGGGTGGCCGCCCTCGCGGGGCTGCCGGTCGAGGTGCTCGACGAGGTGCGCGAGGCGCTGGTGCTCACGCCCGGCGCCCGCACGCTGATCCGCACCCTCAAGCGGCTGGGCTTCCGCTGCGGCATCGTCAGCGGCGGCTTCACGCAGATCACCGACCCGCTGGCCGAGCAGCTGGGGCTCGACTTCGCCGCGGCCAACACCCTCGAGGTGGCCGACGGCCGGCTCACCGGCGGCCTGGTCGGCGAGATCGTCGACCGGCCGGGCAAGGCCAAGGCGCTCGTGCGCTTCGCCGACGAGCACGGCATCCCGCTGGAGCAGACGGTCGCGGTGGGCGACGGCGCCAACGACCTGGACATGCTCAACACCGCCGGCCTCGGCATCGCCTTCAACGCCAAGCCGGTGGTGCGCGAGCAGGCGCACGCCGCGCTCAACCAGCCCTACCTCGACGCCGTCCTGCAGGTGCTCGGCTTCACCCGCGAGGAGGTCCTGGACGCCGTCCCCACCGACGATCACGGCGTCCCGACCACCGCGAGGCGCGCCTGAGCGGTCGCGGCGCCGTGATCGCGGGGGTCAGCGGCGGTCAGCGAGGGCGGTAGGGCTCGCCCTGCAGCTCCACGCCGGCCGCCCGGAGCTGCTCCAGCGCGGCCTCTGTCGAGGCGTCCGACACGCCCGCGGTGAGCGGCAGCAGGACCCGGGTGGCGAGGCCGTGCCCGGCGGCGTCGAGGGCGGTGGCCCGCACGCAGTGGTCGGTGGCGATCCCGACCACGTCGACGGCGTCCACCCCGCGCTCGCGCAGCCAGTCGACCAGCTCGACGCCCTCGGCGTTGCCCTCGAACCCGGAGTAGGCCGCCGAGTAGTGGCCCTTGTCGAACACCGCCTCGATCGCGCCGCGGTCGAGGTTCTCGTGCAGCTCGACGCCGTCGCTGCCGGCGACGCAGTGGGCCGGCCAGGTCTCCAGGAAGTCGGGCTCCTCGGCGAAGTGGTCCCCGGGGTCGACGTGGTGGTCCCGGGTGGCGACGACGTGCGCGTACCCGCCGGCGCCCGAGCGCACGTGCTCGCTGATGGCGGCGGCGACCGCGGCGCCGCCGGCCACGGCGAGGCTGCCGCCCTCGCAGAAGTCGTTCTGGACGTCGACGACGATCAGCGCACGCGTCATGCGGTCATGATCTCCAGCGCGCACTCGCCGCGCGAGAGCGCCCACGCCTCCTGCGGCAGGGTCGCGCGCACCCGCTCGTGGTGCGCCCGCGCCCGCGCCAGCGCCTCGGCGGGCGTGGCGTCGCCGAGCACCTTGCCGCCCTGCACCAGCGGGACCACCAGGTCGCGGTCGCCGTCCTGCGGCTCGATCGGCGCGGCGCTGATCACCTCGGCGGTCGCCGTCCCGTGGCGGTCGTGCCGACGGACGGCGTGCTTGCGCCCGCCCACCGAGTTCTTGCCCTCGCTGCGCTTGGCGACGGCGACGCCGTCCCGCTCGACGAGCTTGTAGACCATGCCCATGGTCGGCGCGCCCGAGCCGGTGACCAGCGAGGTGCCCACGCCGTAGCCGTCGACCGGCGCGGCCATCAGGCCGGCGATCGCGTACTCGTCGAGGTCGCTGGTCACGATGATCCGCGTCCGCGTGGCGCCGAGGGAGTCGAGCAGCTCGCGGGCGTGGGAGGCGAGCGTGGGCAGGTCGCCGGAGTCCAGCCGGATCCCGCCGAGCTCCGGGCCGGCGACCTCCACCGCCGTCCGGATGCCCTGGTCGACGTCGTAGGTGTCCACGAGCAGGGTCGTCCCCGTGCCGAGCGTGGCCACCTGCGCCTCGAAGGCGGCGCGCTCGCTGTCGTGCAGCAGGGTGAAGGCGTGCGCGCTCGTGCCCGTCGTGGGGACGCCGTAGCGGCGCCCGGCCTCCAGGTTCGAGCTCGACGCGAAGCCGACCAGGTACGCCGCCCGGGCCGCGGCGACGGCGGCCTCCTCGTGGGTGCGCCGCGAGCCCATCTCGATGCACGGGCGGTCGCACGCGGCGCCCACCATGCGGGCGGCCGCGGAGGCGATGGCGCTGTCGTGGTTGAGCACCGACAGCGCGAGGGTCTCCAGCAGCACCCCCTGCGCGAAGGGCGCCCGCACCGTCAGCACCGGCGACCCCGGGAAGTACAGGTCGCCCTCGGCGTAGCCCTCCACGTCGCCGGTGAACTCGAACCCGGCCAGCCAGTCGAGCAGCCGGGCGTCGGTCAGCCCCTGGTCCCGCAGCGTGGCCAGCTCCTCGTCGCCGAAGCGGAAGCGGGGGAGCGCCTCCAGGAGCCGGCCGGTGCCGGCGACCACGCCG
Organism: Geodermatophilus sp. SYSU D00815; assembly: GCF_054050035.1. Lineage (NCBI taxonomy): Bacteria > Bacillati > Actinomycetota > Actinomycetes > Geodermatophilales > Geodermatophilaceae > Geodermatophilus > Geodermatophilus sp. SYSU D00815. The sequence continues at coordinate 216,742 of NZ_JBJGYO010000006.1, forward strand.
TAGCGCCGCCCGTGGGGCAGCCGCCGGGCGAACACCTCGAAGACGCAGTCCCGGTCGGCGGTGCCGTCGGCCAGCGCGGCGGCGACCATCGTGAGCTCGTACCGGTCGGTGAGCAGCGCCGGGTGGGTGGGCGCGGCCTGCGGGATCGCCATGATCGGGAGCGTAAGCACCCGGACCGGTCCGGCGCTCGGCGTCCTAGAGTTGACCCGTGGCCGGACCGCTCGCGCCTGTCAGCACCCCGGACACCACGGTCGACGAGGAGCACGACCTCGACCGGCCGTGGGTCACCGTCGTCTGGAACGACCCGGTCAACCTGATGACCTACGTGACCTACGTCCTGCAGGAGCTGTTCGGCTACGACGAGGCCACCGCCACGAAGCTCATGCTCCAGGTCCACCACGAGGGCCGGGCGATCGTCAGCTCGGGGCCCAAGGAACGCATGGAGCACGACACCAGCCGGCTGCACGCCTACGGGCTGTGGGCCAGCTACCAGCGCGACTCGTGAGGCCGTTCCGGCGCAGGGGCGAGCACGTCGTGGCGCGGCTGGAGCCGGCCGAGGCGGGCATCGTCGGGCTGCTGCTCGACCAGCTGGAGCAGCTGCTCACCGCCGACGCCGACGACGTCGCGGGAGACCCGGTGCTGGCGCGGCTGCTGCCCGACGGGCACCGGGGCGATCCCCGCCTGGCCGCCGACTACCGCGAGCTGACCGAGTCGTCGCTGCGCAGCGGCAAGGCCGACGACCTGGCCACGGTCCGCGCCACCCTGCCGCCCGGCGGCGGCGACGTGCGGCTGGACCCGGACCAGGCGGCCGCCTGGCTGCGCAGCACGAACGACCTGCGCCTGGCGCTGGGCACCCGCCTGGAGATCACCGAGGACACCGAGCCGCCCGAGGACCTCACCGGCGAGGAGGCCCAGCAGCTGGCCGTCTACTACTGGCTCACCTCGCTGCAGGGTTCGCTGGTCGACGCGCTGGCCGCCGGTCGCGGCGGCCGAAGGTGAGCAGGATCAGCAGCCCCAGCAGCAGGTCGAGGCCGAAGAAGGTGTAGACGAGGCTGGGCAGCTCGAGGTCGCGGACCATCGCCCCGACCGCGGAGAGCAGGACGACGCCGGAGAGCGCGACCACCAGCAGCAGGGTGAGCACCCGCAGGGCGACCAGCACGACGATCGAGGCGCGGTCGTCGGCGGACAGCCCGCGCCGCCGGCCGACCCCGCGCACCCCCAGCGCCAGCGCGGGCAGCGGGAGCGCCACCACGCCGGCCACCAGGAGCAACTCGATCAGCACGAGACCGCACCGTATCGGGTGATCATCCGCCGGCCGCACCCTGTTCACGCAGGGGCGGCCGGTGTCCACCCGGGGCGGCCCGCACGGCGCCGCACCGGCCGCCTAGACTGGGCAATCGTGCTGCGCATCGACCGCGCGACCTACGACGCCATCGTGGCCCACGCCCGGGAGGACCACCCGGACGAGGCCTGCGGCGTCGTCGCCGGGCCCGAGGGCAGCGACCGCCCCGAGCGGTTCATCCCGATGCTCAACGCGGCGCGCTCGCCCACGTTCTACGAGTTCGACTCCGGCGACCTGCTCAGGCTCTACCGCGAGATGGACGACCGGGACGAGGAGCCGGTGGTGATCTACCACTCGCACACCGCCACCGAGGCCTACCCCTCGCGCACCGACATCAGCTACGCCTCCGAGCCGAACGCCCACTACGTGCTGGTCTCCACCCGCCACCACGGCGCGCAGACCGGCCTGGCCGGCGACGAGGTCGAGTTCCGCAGCTTCCGGATCGTCGACGGCGAGGTCACCGAGGAGGACGTCGACGTCGTCGAGTCCTACAAGTTCGGCCACACGCCGACCACCGTCGTCTACGACTGACCGAGGACCCTCCTGCCCCCACCGCCGGCAGGCTCGCGGCGGGGCCCGCAGGAGGGCCGCCGCGCCGTCCGGAATCGACGGCGCGGCGCAGGCGTTGCCACCCTGCAGACGTACGAGACCGCTGCGCCCGGAGCAGCGAGCCCGACACCCCCGAGGAGAACACCGACCCATGGCCATCGAGGTCCGGATCCCGACCATCCTGCGCACCCACACCGGCGGTGCGAAGACCGTGGAGGGCGCCGGGGACACGCTGGGCGCGCTCATCGACGACCTGGACAGCAAGCACTCCGGCCTGAAGAACCGCCTGGTCACCGAGGAGGGCAAGCTGCACCGGTTCGTGAACGTGTACGTCAACGACGAGGACGTGCGGTTCACCGGCGCGCTGGACACCGCGGTCAAGGACGGCGACTCGGTGACGATCCTGCCGGCGGTCGCGGGCGGCTGCTGAGCGGCTCGCCGCTCGCCCGCCCGCCTTCTCCGGAGAGATCCATGGCCCGCTTCGCCTCGCTCGTCGACTCCCTCGGGGGCACCCCCCTCGTCGGGCTGCCCAACCTGTCGCCGACCCCTGACGTGCGCTTGTGGGCCAAGTTGGAGGACCACAACCCCACCGGGTCCATCAAGGACCGCGCCGCCATCTCGATGATCGAGGCGGCGGAGAAGGAGGGGAAGCTCAAGCCGGGCGACACGATCCTGGAGCCCACCAGCGGCAACACCGGGATCTCGCTGGCCATGGTGGCCCGCCAGCGCGGCTACCGGCTGATCTGCGTGATGCCGGAGAACACCTCCGTGGAGCGGCGGCAGCTGCTGGAGATGTACGGCGCGCAGATCATCTCGTCGCCGGCCGCGGGCGGGTCGAACCAGGCGGTGGCCGTGGCCAAGGGCCTGGCCGCCGAGCACGACGACTGGGTGATGCTCTACCAGTACGGCAACCCGGCCAACGCCGAGGCGCACTACACCGGGACGGCGCCGGAGATCCTGGCCGACCTGCCTTCGATCACCCACTTCGTCGCGGGGCTGGGCACCACCGGCACGCTCATGGGCTGCTCGCGCTACTTCCGCGAGCACAAGCCCGACGTGCAGGTCATCGCCGCCGAGCCGCGCTACGGCGAGCTGGTGTACGGGCTGCGCAACATCGACGAGGGGTTCATCCCCGAGCTCTACGACCCCTCGCTGCTCGACTCGCGGTTCTCGGTCGGCCCCGAGGACGCCGTCCACCGCACCCGCCAGCTGGTGGAGCGGGAGGGCATCTTCGCCGGCATCTCCACCGGGGCGATCCTGCACGCGGCGCTCGGCATCGCCGACAAGGAGGTCGCCGCGGGCCGCAAGGCCGACATCTGCTTCATCGTGTGCGACGGCGGCTGGAAGTACCTCTCCACCGGCGCCTACGCCGGCACGCTCGAGGAGGCCACCTCCGCGCTGGAGGGCCAGCTCTGGGCCTGACCCGCCGTCGGTCCCGGGCCGTACCCTGCGTCGCGTGCTGCTGAAGGCCTGCCTCAACGGCGTGCGGCGCCCGGCCGACCACCCGGCCCTGCCGGTCACCGCCGCGCAGCTGGCCGACGACGCGGTCCGGGTGGCCGCCGCGGGGGCCGGCGCCGTGCACGTGCACCCCAAGGACGCCGCCGGTGCCGACACGCTGGCGGCCCCGGCGGTGGCGGAGGTCGTCACCGCGATCCGGGCCGCGGCACCGGGGCTGCCGGTGGGCGTCACCACCGGCGCCTGGGCGCGGCCGGACCCGGCGGAGCGTGTGGCGGAGATCCGGTCCTGGACCGTGCGCCCCGACTTCGCGTCGGTGAACTGGCACGAGCCGGGGGCCGACGACGTCGCCGCCGCCCTGCTCGAGCTCGGCGTCGCCGTCGAGGCCGGGCTGTGGACCGCCGCCGCCGTCGGCGCCTGGCTCGCCTCGCCGCACCGCGCGCGGTGCCTGCGGGTGCTGCTCGAGCTGCAGGACGGCGACGACCCGGCCGACGCGGGCCGGCTGCTCGGTCTGCTCCCGCCGGGTGCGCCCGTGCTGCTGCACGGCGAGGGGTCCAGCTGCTGGCCGGTGCTGCGCCTCGCCGTCGACCAGGGGCTGGACACGCGGATCGGCCTGGAGGACACCCTCGTGCTGCCCGACGGCTCGCCGGCGCCGGGCAACGAGGCGCTGGTCCGGGCCGCCCGCGCCCTGGTCGACGCCGCCGTGCGGCGGTCGGTCGGTGGCGACGACTAGCCTGACCTGCGCCATGAGGACGACGCAGCCCGGCGCGGGCGCCCCCGACAGCTCCGCGCCGATCGGCATCTTCGACTCCGGGGTCGGCGGGCTCACCGTCGCCCGCGCCGTCCTCGACCAGCTGCCGCACGAGGCGATCCGCTACATCGGCGACACCGCCCACGGGCCCTACGGGCCGCTGCCGATCGCCGAGGTCCGCCGGCACTCCCTCGCGGTCATGGACGACCTGGTGGCCGGCGGCGTGAAGATGCTCGTCGTCGCCTGCAACTCCGCCAGCGCCGCCTCGCTGCGCGACGCGCGGGAGCGCTACGACGTCCCCGTGGTCGAGGTCGTGCTGCCGGCCGTGCGCCGGGCCACCGCGGCCACCCGCAACGGCAGGGTGGGGGTCATCGGCACGCAGGCCACCGTGACCAGCGGCGCCTACGACGACGCGTTCGCCGCCGCGCCGCAGATCGAGGTGGTCAGCGCCGCGTGCCCCAGCTTCGTCGACTTCGTCGAGCGCGGCGTCACCAGCGGCCGCCAGCTGCTCGGGCTGGCGCAGTCCTACCTCGACCCGCTGCTGGTGGCCGGCGTCGACACCGTCGTGCTCGGGTGCACGCACTACCCGCTGCTCACCGGGGTGATCTCGCTGGTCATGGGGGAGGGCGTCACGCTGGTCTCCAGCGCCGAGGAGACGGCCAAGGACGTCTACCGCGTGCTCACCCGGGCCGACCTGCTGCGCGCGGAGGACGCCCCGCCGCCCGAGCACGTCTTCCTCGCCACCGGCGACCCCGAGCCGTTCGCCCGGCTGGGCCGCCGGTTCCTGGGGCCCGAGGTGGGCGCGGTGCTGCACGCCCGGTCGCTGGGGGCGGCGTGAGGCTGACCGTCGTCGGCTGCTCCGGCAGCGCCCCCGGCCCGGCGTCCCCGGCGTCCAGCTACCTGGTCGAGCACGACGGCTTCCGGCTGCTGCTCGACCTCGGCAACGGCGCCTTCGGCGCGCTGCAGGCCCTCGCCGACCCGGCCGCCGTCGACGCCGTCTTCCTCTCGCACCTGCACGCCGACCACTGCCTCGACGTCGCCCCGTTCGTCGTCTGGCACCGGTACTCCGGGCGCTCGCGCGGCAAGCTCGTGCCGCTGTACGCGCCGGTCGGCGCGGAGCGGCGGCTGGCGCTGGCCTACGACGCCGACGGCGAGACCCTCACCGACGTGTTCGACTTCGTGCCCGTGGGCCCGGGGACGCTCGAGATCGGCCCGTTCCGGGTGGCGCTCGCGCGCACCGCGCACCCCGTCGAGTGCTACGCGATCCGGCTCACCGCCGCCGGCCGGTCGCTGGTGTACACCGGCGACACCGGGCCCTGCCCGCGGGTCGTCGAGCTGGCCGCCGGAGCCGACCTGCTGCTCGCCGAGGCGGCGCACCCCGACGGCGACGGCGCGCAGCCGCCCGGCCTGCACCTGACCGGCCGGCAGGCGGGGGAGCACGCGGCCGACGCCCGCGTCGGGCGGCTGCTGCTCACCCACGTGCCCGCGTGGGTGGACGCCACGGCGCAGCTGACGCACGCCCGGGCGGTCTTCCCGGCCGCCGAGCTGGTCGCCCCGGGCGGCGTGTACGACCTCTGAGGCGGGGCCGACGCCGGCGGTTGCCCGAGCGGCCGCGGCAGGGCACGGTGGGCCGATGACCGACGACGAGCGGGACGGCGTCGCGCTGACCAGCCTGGACGCGCCGCTCGGCGACGGGCTCGGGGTCACCAAGGGCGACCTGGTCGACTACCTGGACGCCTTCGCCGACCGGCTGCTGCCGCAGCTGGCCGGCCGGCCGCTGTCGGTGAAGCGGGTGCGGCCGGGCCAGCAGCCGTTCATGCAGCGCAACGTGCCGAAGGGCGCGCCGGACTGGGTGCGCACCGTCGCCGTGTGGTCGTGGGGGGCCAACCGCGAGGTGCACCAGGTGCTCTGCGACGACCGCCGGACGCTGCTGTGGCTGGCCAACCAGCGCGCCGTCGAGTACCACGTGCCGTTCTTCCGCGCCGGGCGCGAGCTCGAGCCCACCGGCCTGGTGGTCGACCTCGACCCGCCGGAGGACGCGGGCTTCGACGTCGTCGTGCGGGCGGCCGGCCTGGTGCGGCGGGCGCTGGCCGGCAGCGGCCTGGCCGGTGCGGTGAAGACCAGCGGGTCGAAGGGCGTGCACGTCGTGGTGCCCGTGCGGGGCTCGGGGCCGGAGGACGTGGCCGCGGCCACCCGCGCCCTGGCCGCCCGGGCCGAGCGGTTGGACCCGGAACTGGCCACCACCGCCTACATCAAGGAGGACCGGCACGGCCGGGTCTTCCTCGACTCCACCCGCTCGGGGTCGTCGACGATCGTGGCCGCCTACAGCCCCCGCCTGCGCCCGGGGCTGACGGTCTCGACGCCGGTGCCCTGGGACGCGCTGGGCGACGTCCGTCCCGGCGAGGTCACCGTCACCACCGCCGCCGAGCGGATCGGTGACGGCGACCCCTGGGCCGCGGCGCTGCCCGAGCCGCAGGAGCTGCCCGCCGACCTGGTGGCCGAGGGGCACACCATCCCGGTCGCCCGCGTGGCCGCCATGCACGAGGGCAAGCGGCGCAAGCGGGCGCGCGAGGCAGCCGAGGGCTGAGCCACCGAGGACCGGGCCGCCGCGTCCACGGGCGCGGCCGCCGTCCACAGATGCGGAACGGGTCCAGGCCGGTTGTCGGTGCCCGGGCGCACCCTCTGCCCATGACGACCGATCCGCAGCTCACCGCCTGGCTCGACCAGGAGGACGCCCGCCTCGCCCAGGTCATCCGCGCCCGCCGGTGGGCCGTGCAGTACGTGTGGCAGGGCGACGGGCCCGATGAGCCCGCGTTCGGCTACACGATCGGGCTGTTCGGGCTCGGCCACCCCGAGCTGGTCGTGGTCGGGCTGGACCCCGACGTCACGCACGCGGTGCTCCAGCACGTCGCGGGCCTGGTCGCCGACGGGCGCGACCTGGTGCCGGGGGAGCTCGTCGACGGGCCGGGCACCCGCCGGGGGCTGGTCGTGGAGGAGCTGCCCAACCCCGGCGAGGTGGTGCTCGGCGCCAACCGCTTCTACGAGCGGCCGGCCGAGTACTCGGTGCCGGCCCTGCAGCTGGCGTGGCCCGACGACGAGGGCAGGTGGCCGTGGGACGACGGCTTCGGGTGGGGCAGGGCGGCCCAGCCGCGGCCGGGGAGCTGGCGGGCGTGAGGGGAGGCTCAGGCCCGCTTCGCGCGCATCGCCCTCAGGTGCCGCAGGGCCGGGTCGGCGGCCAGCGCCGCGTACTCCGGGGAGTCGACGGCGACCAGCGCGATCCTGCCCGCGCCGTCGCAGTGCACCCCCCACCCGTACTGCTTCGTCAGCGGCGAGGCGCGGAAGCAGGGCTGCCCCTTGGAGAAGAACGCCTCCCGCTCGGCCTCGCGCTCGGCCGCCGGGACGCCGCGCCGCTGTGCGTGCACCTCGAACAGCACGTCGTCGGAGGTGTGCACGTAGGGCGCGTCGGCGAGCATCGCGTACTGCAGCCCCGCCACCGTGGGCGCCCCGTTCCGCGGGGGCGGCACCTCACCGCTCGTCGCGCGGGAGTCCTCGGCCACCTCGATGAAGGTGTCCTGGTAGTTCGTCGTCGCCACGACCGGCAGCGTCGCACGCGAGGCGCCCGCCGGGGGCGCGCGGCGCTCCCGCGGGGCGCTGAAGGCCGGGCCACCCGATGACTCCCGGCGCGCCGGCGGGTCGGTCCTGGCATGGGCAGGTTCGACGGGAAGACCCTGCTGGTCACCGGCGCGGCGCGCGGGCAGGGACGCAGCCACGCCGTCCGGCTGGCGGCGGAGGGCGCCGACGTGAACGCCGTCGACCGCTGCGCCGACATCGCGACGGTCGCCCACCCCCTCGCCACCCCGCCCGCCCTGAACACGGTGCAGGCGGCCGCCCCGGTGCTCGTCGAGCAGCGCCGGAGCGGCGCGGTGGTGCTCACCAGCTCCGCCTTGGGGCTCACCGGCCGCGGCGGCAGCGGCCGCGGCGGCGGCGACGGGTTCGTGGCGAGCTAGCACGGCGTCGTCGGCCTGATGCGCACCTCCGCCACGTGGCTGGCGCCGCACGGGATCCGGGTGAACTGCGCGAACCCCCTCCGGCGTCGCCACCCCGATGGTGCTCAACCCGGCGGTGGAGGCGCACTTCGGCGGCGGGGAGGAGGACCCCGCGGACGCCAAGCCGGACGACGACGTCGCCGACCTGCTCGACGTCGCCCTGGTGGAGCCCGAGGACGTCAGCGCCGCGGTCGCCTTCCTCGCCTCCGACGAGGCCCGCTGCACCACCGGCGTCGCGCTGCCCGTCGACGCCGGGATGCTGGTGCGCTGACTCAGCCGGCCGGCTGCTCGCGCCGGTCCTCGCCCCAGAAGGTGTGGAAGGCGCCCTCGCGGTCGACCCGCCGGTAGGTGTGCGCGCCGAAGAAGTCGCGCAGCCCCTGCACCAGCGCGGCCGGCAGCCGCTCGGCCCGCAACCCGTCGTAGTAGGCCAGCGCGCTGGCGAACCCCGGCACCGGGACGCCGTGGCGGGCCGCGTCGGCGACCACCAGCCGCCAGCCGTCCTGGCCCGCGGCGACGGCGTCGCGGAAGTAGTCGTGGGTGAGCAGCGTGGTCGGCCCCGGCTCGTCGGCGAAGGCCTGCCGGATCCGGTCGAGGAAGCGCGCCCGGATGATGCAGCCGCCGCGCCAGATGGTGGCCAGCGCCCCGCGGTCGATCGCCCACCCGTGCTCCTCGGCCCCCGCCGCGATCTGGTCGAAGCCCTGCGCGTAGGCCACCACCTTCGACGCGTACAGCGCCCGGCGGACCGCCTCGACGTAGCCGTCGCGGTCGGCGACCGGCTCGGGCCCGCGGTCCGGGCCGGGCAGGACCCGGCGGGCGGCGGCCCGCTGCTCGACGTGGCCGGACAGGGCGCGGGCGAACACCGCCTCGGCGATGCCGCTCACCGGGATGCCGAGGTCGAGCGCCGACTGCACGGTCCAGCGGCCGGTGCCCTTCTGCTCGGCCTCGTCGACGACGACGTCGACGAACGGCCTCCCGGTCGCCGCGTCGTCGTGGCGCAGCACCTCGGCCGTGATCTCCACGAGGTAGGACTCCAGGTCCCCCTCGTTCCACGAGGCGAACACGTCGCCGATCTCGCGCGGCGACATGCCGAGCCGGTGCCGCAGCAGGTCGTAGGCCTCGGCGATGAGCTGCATGTCGGCGTACTCGATGCCGTTGTGCACCATCTTCACGAAGTGGCCGGCGCCGTCGGTGCCGACGTGCGTGCAGCACGGCGTGCCGTCGACCACCGCGGCGATGCTCTCCAGCACCGGGCCGACGATCGCGTAGGACTCGTCGGAGCCGCCGGGCATGATGCTCGGCCCGTTCAGCGCACCCTCCTCGCCGCCGCTGACGCCGGCGCCGACGAAGTGGAGGCCGCGCTCGGCCAGGGCCGCCGTCCGCCGCTGGGTGTCCTGGTAGCGCGCGTTGCCGCCGTCGATGACGACGTCGCCCTCGTCGAGCAGCGGCACCAGCTCGTCGATCACCGCATCGGTCGCGGCCCCGGCCTTGACCATCACCAGGATGCTCCGGGGCCGCGGCAGCGCCTGCACGAACTCCTCGGTGGTCGTCGTCGGGACGAAGTCGCCCTCGTCGCCGTGCGCGGCCACCAGCGCGTCGGTGCGCGCCTGCGTCCGGTTGTGCAGCACCACCTGGTGCCCGTGCCGGGCGAGGTTGCGGGCCAGGTTGGCGCCCATCGTGGCCAGGCCGGTGACACCGATCTGCGAGGTCATGGCCCGATCCTCCACGGCCCCGCCGCCGGCTGTCACCGGACGACGAACTGGCCCATCATGCCCAGGTCCTCGTGCCAGAGCAGGTGGCAGTGGAACATGAACGGCGCCCGCTCGTCGGCCGGCGAGGCGAACGTCGCCAGCAGCCGCAGGGTGCGCCGCGGCGCCACGTAGACGGTGTCCTTCCACCCGGCCAGCTCCGGCGGCGGCGGGGCGCCGTCGACGGTGAGCACCCGGAAGCGGACGCCGTGCACGTGGAAGCTGTGCGGCTGCTCGTGCGCGCTGGTCACCGTCCACACCTCGGTGGCGCCCAGCGGCACCTCCACGTCGATGCGGGCCGGGTCCATCGACTGCCCGTTGATCCGGTTCGGGCCGAGCTGGAAGGTGCGCTCGGTGGTGGCCGCCGAGGCGTCGGCCGGGGGGACGTCGGCCAGGCGGGCCGGCAGGGGCGCGGACGGGGTCAGGGTCTCCGCGGCCCGCAGCTCGACCAGCGGCAGGGTCTCGGTCCCGCCGTAGACCTCGGCCAGCTGCGGCGGCACGCCGAGGTCGGGTGGCACCGAGACCAGCGGCAGCCGCTCGCCCGGGCGCAGCGCCACCACCAGCTCGGCCCGCTCGCCGGGGGAGAGGCGCACCGACGGCACCGGCAGCGGCGCGGCCAGCAGCCCGCCGTCGCCGGCCACCAGGTCGAGCGGCCGGCCGTCGGCGACGGCGACGGCGTAGGTGCGCCCACCGGAGGCGTTGACCAGCCGCAGCCGGATCCGCTCGGTGGTCACCGGCAGGCACCCGGCGGCCACGCCGTTGACCAGGACGACGTCGCCGAGCGGGCCGATCGCGGTGTGCGTGTCCTCGTCGAGCGCGCCGCCGTCGAGGAACCGCTTGTCCTGCAGCAGCAGCGGGACGTCGTCGACGCCGTAGGACGACGGCAGCCCGGCCGGGACGTCGTCGTCGAGCAGGAACGCCCCGGCGAGGCCCCGGTAGACCTGCTCGGACGCGTGCCCGTGCGGGTGCGGGTGGTACCAGAGCGTGGCGGCCGGCTGGCGGACCTCCCAGCTCGGCGTGCTCGTGCCGCCGGGCGGGAGCGGCAGGTGCGGCCCGCCGTCGGCGGCCCCGGGCAGCTCCATCCCGTGCCAGTGCACGGTCGTGGGCTCGGTGAGCCGGTTGGTCAGCTCCACCCGGACCGTCTCGCCGCGGCGAGCCCGCAGCGTCGGCCCCAGGTAGGCGCCGTCGTAGCCCCAGGTCGGGGTGCGGACACCGCGGGTGAACTCGGCGGTGCCGGCCTGCGCGGTCAGCCGGAACACCCGGACGCCGTCCTCCGTGGAGGACGGCGCCAGCGGCGGTGCCTGCACCAGCGGGGTCCCGTCGGGCGCGGTGGGTGGGGCCGGGCGCACGGGCCCCCGCGACGTCGGGGTCTCCGCCGGCGTGCCGGCGCAGGCGGCCAGCGCCGGGGCGGTCAGCGCGGCCAGCGCGCCGGCGAGGAACGCGCGGCGGCTGACCGGCCCGGCGAGGGCGCTCACGCGACCGTGAACTCCGACACCATGCCCAGCATGAAGTGCGGCGGGGCGTTCTCGTCCATCGCGACGGGGCAGACCAGCAGGTAGTGGCCCGCGGCGAGGTCGAGCGTGGTGCCGCCGACGCCACCGTCCGGGGACGCGACCGCGGTGCCCAGCGGCTGCATGGTGGTGAATGCGGCCTCGGGGTCGGCCATGAACTCCTCCGGCGTCACCGGGTCGCCGTCGGGCGAGCGGAGCACGATCGCGACGTGCTCCTCGCCGTGCGTGGTCACGTTGCTGAGCAGGAAGTTCGTCACGCCGGCCGGGACCGTCGCGGGGACGCCCTCGAAGCTGTAGTCGGCACCGTCGACGGCGACGGTGGTGAAGCCGCAGTTCTCGGCGACCGCCTGCTCGACGGTGCCCAGGGCGGCGAACGTCTCCGGGGTGGCGAAGGCCGCGGCGTCGCCCTCGAGCAGCGCGTGGCCGACGTGCGAGAGCGTGGTGGCGGCGTCGACCGCCGACTCGGGCGCGTTCTCCAGGATGGCCGCGATCGGGTCGGCGACCTGCTCGCCGTAGGCGGTCACCGCGGCGGTGTCCGGACCCTCGGGCCCGCCGCCCTGCGGCGGGGGGACGGCGTCGAAGGCCACGACGCCGGTGCAGAAGGCGTCGAGGTCGGTCGCGGCGCGGGACGTGCCGGCGGCCTCGGAGGTGGTGTCGGACTCGCTGGCACTGCTCGCGCTGCAGGCGGCGGTCGCGGCGATCAGGGCGGCCATGGAACCGCCGGCGAGCAGCCGGAGCGGTGTCGTGCGGGGCATGGGAGGGGACCTCTTCCTCGGGGGTTCTCGGATGCGACGCCGGAATGCTCCGACGGCGTCCGACCCGGGCACGAGGGACGGGTGTCCCGTTCGCCCGGGTTCCGCGCCCGGGACGGTGCGGCCCCTCCCGCCGGTCAGCCCAGCCCGAGGTCGCGGCGCAGCTTCGCCACGTGGCCGGTGGCCTTGACGTTGTACTGCGCCTTCTCGACGCGGCCCTCGGCGTCGACGACGAACGTCGAGCGGATGACCCCGACGACCTCCTTGCCGTACAGCTTCTTGGGCCCGTAGGCGCCGTAGGCCTGCAGCACGGACTTGTCCTCGTCGGAGACGAGGGTGATGCCGAGGTTCTCCTTCTCCCGGAAGCGCTCGAGCTTCTCCGGCGGGTCGGGGGAGATCCCGATGATGTCCAGGCCGGCCTCGGCGAGGTCGCCGGCGGCCGCGGTGAAGTCGACGGCCTGGGTCGTGCAGCCCGGCGTCAGGGCGGCGGGGTAGCAGTACACGATCACCCGACGGCCGCGGTAGGACGCCAGCGACACGGGGTTGCCGTCGGCGTCGGGCAGGGTGAAGTCCGGCGCCGGGTCGCCGGGGGAGAGGCGGACGGGTGCGACCTCGGTCGAGCTCATGCCCGCATCCTGCCGTGCCCGCCCGCGGGGCGGACAGCGGGGACGCCCGGGAGCGGGCGCAGCCCGGCCGCCGCGGCGAGCGTCGCGGTCGCGGTCGCGGCGAGCGCCAGCGCGTCGCCCGCGGCCGAGCTCAGCCGGCCAGGAACGAGAAGCGGACGTGCCGGGTGTGGTTGTCCGTGTTGGTGTCGACCAGGCAGATCCGCTGCCAGGTGCCCAGCATCAGCCGGCCCTCGAGCACCGGCACCGTGGCGTGCGGCGGCACGAACGCCGGCAGCACGTGGTCGCGGCCGTGGCCCCGCGACCCGTGGCGGTGCCGCCAGCGGTCGTCGCGGGGGAGCAGCTCGTCGAGCTGGACGAGCAGGTCGTCGTCGCTGCCGGCGCCGGTCTCGATGATGGCGAGCCCGGCGGTCGCGTGCGGCACGAACACGTGCAGGAGCCCGTCGGTCTCCTCCCGCACGAAGTCCGCGCACTCGTCGGTCAGGTCGACCACCACGGGGACGCCGCCGGTGCGGACGCTGCGGACCTCTGATCGCATGAGGCGATCCAAGCGCACCGCGCACGGAGGGCCGGAGACCTCCCCGAGCGGGGTGGCGGGGCCGCGCGCCACCGGGGCACGGCACCTGGGCGCGGCGCGGCCCGGAGGGCTGCTTTAGTGACAGGGTGACCCGCCCCGACGGCCGCACGGCCGACCAGCTCCGCCCGGTGACCATCACCCGCCACTGGCTCGACCACGCCGAGGGCTCGGTGCTCGTGGAGTTCGGCCGCACCCGCGTGCTGTGCGCGGCCAGCGTCACCGAGGGCGTGCCGCGCTGGCGCAAGGGGTCGGGGCTCGGCTGGGTCACCGCCGAGTACGCGATGCTGCCCCGGGCGACGCACACCCGCAGCGACCGCGAGTCGGTCAAGGGCCGCGTCGGCGGGCGCACCCACGAGATCAGCCGGCTGATCGGCCGCTCGCTGCGGGCCGCGATCGACCTCGGCGCGCTCGGCGAGAACAGCATCGCCATCGACTGCGACGTCCTGCAGGCCGACGGTGGCACCCGCACCGCCGCGATCACCGGGGCCTGGGTGGCGCTGGCCGACGCCGTGTCGTGGTTGGACGAGCGGAAGAAGCTGGCCAAGAAGAAGGCGGTGGTGAACTCGGTCGCCGCGGTGAGCGTGGGCGTCATCGACGGCGAGCCCCGCCTCGACCTCGCCTACGAGGAGGACGTGCGGGCCGGCTCCGACATGAACGTCGTCTGCACCGGCGACGGCGGCTTCGTCGAGGTGCAGGGCACCGCCGAGGGCGCCGTCTTCGACCGGGCGACCCTCGACGCGCTGCTCGACCTCGCCGTCGCCGGGTGCCAGGAGCTCACGGAGCTCCAGCAGGAGGCGCTGGCCCGATGAGGCTGCTCCTCGCCACCCGCAACCAGGGCAAGCTCGCCGAGCTGCAGCGGCTGCTCGCCGACGCCGTCCCCGGGGTCGAGGTGGTGGGCCTGCGCGACGTCCCCGAGTACCCCGAGGCCCCGGAGACGGGGGCGACGTTCGCCGACAACGCGCTGCTCAAGGCGCGCGAGGCGGTCCGGTGGACGGGGCTGCCGGCGGTGGCCGACGACTCGGGCATCGCCGTCGACGCCCTCAACGGGATGCCCGGGGTGCTCTCGGCCCGGTGGTCCGGCCGGCACGGGGACGACGACGCGAACACCGCGCTGCTGCTCGGCCAGATCGCCGACGTCCCCGACGAGCGGCGCGGCGCCGCCTTCGTGTGCGCGGCGGCGCTGGTCACCCCGGACGGCGCGGAGCACGTGCTGGAGCGGGAGTGGCGGGGGCGGGTGATCCGCGAGAAGCGGGGCACCAACGGCTTCGGCTACGACCCGGTCTTCGTGCCCGACGGGCTCGACGTCACCTCCGCCGAGCTCGAGCCGGCGGAGAAGGACGCGCGCAGCCACCGCGGGCAGGCGTTCCAGGCGCTGGTGCCGGTGGTCGCCGAGGTGCTCACCGGGCGCTGACCCTGCCGCGGGCCCGGGCGCCGGCTCACCCCGTCGGGTGAGCCGGCATCGAGCCGGTGCGCGCACGGTCCGATCCCCATGGCACGCGGCCGCACGGTGCGCCGCCGCCGAACGAGGGATGCCCGATGACGAGCCGGCCCGCCGCTGACTCCCCCGATCGACCCCGCCGCGCGGGACTGCTGGCGACGCACGTCGCAGCGGCAGGCCTCGTGGCCGTCCTCGCCGTGCTGACCGTCTTCTCGGTGGGCGCGGCGGTCAGCAACGCCGAGGTCGCGGCCGAGGCCGAGCTCAGCGTCGACGTGTCGGAGTGGGCCGACCAGGCCGAGGAGTCGCTGGCGCGGCAGGAAGAGCTGGTCGACCAGCTCGTCGTCGCGGAGGACGCCGAGGTGCGCGCGCAGTACGAGGCGGCCGTCGCGGAGACCCGCGAGGCGCTGCGCTCGATCGGCGTGACCGCGCACGGCGACTCCCCGCAGCTGCTGGCGGCCTGGATGGACCTCCAGGACGACTACGCGGCCGCGGTCGCGCAGCTCCTCGTCGTCGCCCGGGCGAACCCGGAGGCGGCGGACCGGTACGAGGACGAGGTGGTCGACCCGTACTTCGAGGTCATCGAGGACGTCGTCACCGGCCACATCCGCGCGCACCGGCACGACGCCGACGAGGCGCTGGCCGGCCTGCGCCGCAACCAGCAGGTGCTGCTGTGGGTGACCCCGGTCGTGTTCGGCGTCGGCCTGCTGCTGGTCGGCTGGTGCACGCGGGTGCTGACGCGCAGCCGCCGCGAGGCGGCCGCCCGGGCCGACGAGAACCGTCGGCAGGCGCTGCACGACGGGCTCACCGGCCTGCCCAACCGCACCCTGCTGCGGCAGCGGGCGGAGGAGGCGCTCGCCGAGGCCCGGCGGACCGGCGGGACGGTCGCGCTCATGCTGATCGACCTCGACCGCTTCAAGGAGATCAACGACACCCTCGGCCACGCGTACGGCGACCTGGTGCTCGAGGCCGTGGCCGGCCGGCTGCAGGCCGCCGTCCGGGCCACGGACACCGTCGCGCGGCTGGGCGGGGACGAGTTCGCCGTCCTGCTGCCCGACGTCGAGTCGGCGGAGGCGGCGCAGGAGCTGGCCGGCCGGGCGCTGGCCGCCATGGAGGGCAGCATCGCGGCCGACGGGGTGCTCCTCGACGTCGACGCCAGCATCGGCATCGCCCTGTCCGGGGCCGACGGCGCGGACGTGGCGTCGCTGCTGCGCAACGCCGACATCGCCATGTACGCCGCCAAGGACCGCGGCCTGGGCTCCTGCGTGTTCGACACCCGGCTCGACGACCACAGCCCCGAGCGCCTCGGGCTGATCGGCGAGCTGCGCCGCGCGATCGACGCCGGGGAGCTCGTGCTGCACTACCAGCCCAAGGTCGCCCTCGCCGGGGAGGTGCGCGGTGTCGAGGCACTCGTCCGCTGGCAGCACCCGGTGCGCGGGACCATCCCGCCGGCGCTGTTCATCCCGCTGGCGGAACGGACCCCGCTGATCCACCCGCTGACCCGGTACGTGGTCGACACCGCCCTGGCGCAGTGCGCCCGGTGGCGGGCCGACGGGCGCGACCTGCGGGTCGCGGTGAACGTCTCGGCGCGCAACCTGCTCGACGACCGGTTCGTCGACGACGTGCTCGCCCTGCTGCGCGACCGGGACGTCCCCGCGGCGTACCTCGAGCTCGAGGTGACCGAGAGCGCGATCACCGCCGACCCGGTGCGCGCGCGGCACGTGCTCGGCCGCCTGGCCGAGGCGGGGATCACCCTGTCGATCGACGACTTCGGTGCGGGGTACACCTCGCTGGCGCACCTCAAGGACCTGCCGGTGCACCAGCTGAAGATCGACCGCTCCTTCGTCTCCCAGATGGCCGCGGACGACAGCGACGCGCTCATCGTCCGGTCGGTGGTCGAGCTGGGGCACAACCTCGGCCTGACCACCGTCGCCGAGGGCGTCGAGGACGAGGCGACCTGGGAGCGGCTGCGCGACGTCGGCTGTGACCAGGCGCAGGGCTACCTGCTCTGCCGCCCGCTCCCCGCGGAGGGGCTCGACGCCTGGTACGACGCCGCGCGCACGGCCGCGTCGGTCTGAGCGACGCGGCCGCGTCGGTCCGAGCGACCCGGCCGCGTACGCTCCCGCGACGGCGAGGAGGCCGGTGGGAGGAGCTCGGTTGCACGCGGACCTGCGGGCGTGGCGGTCGTCCCTGCGGCCGGGACCGCTCGGCTACCGGCGGGCGGACTACCTGCGCGGGGCGCTGGGCGCCTTCGCCGGCATCGCCCTGGCCGCGCTCACGGCCCGCGCGGTGCCCGGCGGGCCGGCGATGCTGCCCTACATCGTGGCGCCGATGGGCGCGACCGCCGTCCTGCTGTTCGCCGCGCCGGCCAGCCCGCTGGCCCAGCCGTGGTCGCTGCTGGTCGGCAACGGGGTGTCGACGCTCGTCGGCGTCACCGCGGGCCGGGTGGTCGACGACGTCGCCCTGGCCGCGGCGGTCGCCGTCGGGGTCGCGATCGCGGTGATGATGCTGCTGCGCTGCGTGCACCCGCCGGGTGGGGCGTGCGCCCTGTTCGCCGCGGTGGGCACGGGCGCGGTGGCGGAGCAGGGCTACGCCTTCGCGGTCTGGCCGGTGGGGGTCAACACGGTGGTGCTGCTGGTCGTGGCCGCCCTGGTGAACAACCTGACCGGGCGGCCCTACCCGCACGCCCCCGAGCCGCCGGCGCCGAAGGCGGGCACGGACGCGGTGCCGAGCGAGCGGATCGGGGTGCGCGCCGAGGACATCCGGGAGGCCATGGCCCGGCTCGACCGCGGGCTCGACGTGCTGCCGGGCGACGTCCTCGCGCTGGTCCGCGAGGCCGAGGCGCAGGCGCTCGACCGCCGGCTGGGGCAGCTGCGCGTCGGCACGCTCATGGCCCGCGACGTGCAGACGGTGCAGGCCGGGGAGTCGCTGTACCGGGCGCGCATGCTCATGAACCAGCACCACGTGAAGGCGCTGCCGGTCGTCGACGAGGCGCGCCGGGTGGTCGGCATCGTCACCGTGTACGACCTGTTCAACCTCGAGGTCGTCGACCTCGACCCGGTCGCCAAGGTGATGACCAGCCCGGTGACGACGGTCGGCGTGGACACCCCGGTCGCCCGGCTGGTGGCGCTCATGACCGACAGCGGGCTGCGCCACCTGCCGGTGGTCGACGACGACGGTCGGCTGGTCGGCATCGTCACCCGCACCGAGCTGATCGCCGTCCTCAACCGGGCGCTCGTCGGCTCCTGACGGCGCCCGGGTGCGGACGAGGCCTAGCTAGACGTTGCCGTCGCGGTCCTCGGGCTTCTTCGACGTCTCCACCTCGGTCTCGGTGAGGGGGACGCCGCTGGCCTCCTCCGACCCGCCGCGCTCGACCGGCGCGTCCTGGCCGGCGGGGGTGCCCGTCGGGATCTCGTCGGGAGCCTGCTCGCTCATGTGGTGGTCCTTCCGCGTCGGTGGAGCCCTCCGTGTACCCCGCGGGCCGGAGGTGTGCACGGGAGGAATCCGATCCCCTCGCGGTCAGCAGGGCGGTGGCTCGGTGGTGGCGGTGAGGCCGTCGGGTGTGCTGACGGTCAGCGTCCCGTCGGGGGCGAGGTCGGAGCGGAATCCCGCCTCGTGCTTCGCCGGGCGGTCGCCGGTGCAGAACCCGGCCAGGTCGGTGGCGGCGGTGGGGCCGTCGGGCCAGGCGACGTGGTGGTCGAGCTCGCCGGCGCGGACCGGTCGGCGGCAACCGGGGAAGCGGCAGCGCCGGTCGCGGGCGCGCACGTGGCGGTCGAGCCCGGCCGGGGGCCGGTAGCGGTCGGTGGGGGCGGGCGCGCCCGCGCCGAGGCGAGGTCGTGGGTGCAGCGGTCGGGTCGTCGGCGGCAGGCCGACCGGCCGCAGTGCGCGACCCGGCGCAACCCGGGCAGGTCGGTGGGCGAGACGAGGGCGCCGGAGAGCGCGTCGACCAGGGCGATCCGCGGCCGCTCGGCCAGCCCGCCGCCGGCGGTGCGGTGCAGCAGGTCGGCCAGCGCCGCGCGGTCGGCGTCGGCCGCCGCGCGCAGCGCCGCCAGGGCCTCGGTGGTGGCGTCGACCCGGCCGGCCGTGCCCGCCGGCCGGGCGGTCTCACCGGCGGCGTCGGCGCACTCGGCGGTGGTGACCGTGCGCTCGGCGTGCCCGAGCGCGCGCCGCGCGGCGAGCACCGCGGCCGAGGCGTCGTCGACCGCGCGGTCGGCGTCAGCCCACCACCGGCCGCCGGCGCCGGATCCTCGAGCGCCGGTTCGTCACCGGGCGCGGGATCGTCACCGGGCCGCCGGATCGTCACCGGGCGCGGGATCGGTGGCGAGCCGCGCTTCGAGGTCGGCCCACCAGCGGTCGTCGAGCTCGTGCAGGAGCCGTTCGAACTCGGGGTCGAAGTCGTCGACGGTCACCGGCCGCAGCACCTGGACCGGGTCGGGGTCGTCGAACTCACCGGCCTCGAGGCGTCGTTCCCAGCCGGCCTCCCACTCGGCCAGCGCCGCCCGCATCTCGGGGGTGTACTCCCACGGCTCCCACCCGGGGTCGTCGAGGAACCGCTCGTCGAGCCGGTCCGGCGACGGCTCGCCGGTCGGGTCGGGCAGCGACGGCTCGCCGGTCGGCTCGGCCGTGGCCGCCGTGCCCAGCTCGGCGCCGGTGAGCGCGAGGAGCAGCTGACGGACCTCCTCGGCGGAGGCGACCCGGCCCTGCACCTCCCCGGGCCGGTCACCGCCGAGCAGCGTCTGCAGGTGGGCGACGACGGTGAGCACCACCCGGACCGGCGGGAGATCGGACTCGCCGGGGCGCAGCACCAGGTCGAGCAGGCAGTCAAGCATGCGGCGCGGCCGCGAGCGGTCGTCGTCGGGGTCGTCCGGCAGCGCGTCGGCGTGGGCCCCCAGCGCCGCGTGCAGCGCGTCGATCTCCGGCCCGGTGCCCACCACCGGGAGGGGCGCCAGCCCCTCCCCGCGCTCGCGCTGCCGGTGCACGCCGTGCTCGCGCACGGCTCTGAGCGCCCGCTGCGCGGCGTGGCGGGCGTCGCGGCGCTTGACCACCAGCCGGGTGCGGTCGCCCAGCTGGGGCGGGGTGGTGATCGTCCTGCGCGCGGCCCGGTCGGCCACCCAGCGCAGCAGCTCGGCCTCGACCTCGGCGCGGACCGCGTCGTCGGCGATCGGCGCGACGTGGTCCAGCAGCGGCCCGAGGTGTTCCGGGGAGAGCAGACCCGCCTCGAGAGCGGCCAGCGTGCCGGGCAGCCGCAGCTCGAGCGTGCGGGCCTGCTCCAGCAGCACCTGGGCCCTGCCCTGGCTGCGGGACAGGGCGATCGACACCTCCTGCGCCGTCCACGCCGACACCGGCTCGAGGACCTCGGGTCGGCGCGCCCGCCGCTGCGCTCCCATCGCGCCCGGCTCTCCCCGGGCCCGGTCGGCCGTGGCCGGCATCGACGCCGCGTACCGGGCCAGCGCTCGGGCCCTCTGCGCCGTCCAGCGCGCGATCTCCCGGTCGGCCTCCTGCACCGCGCCCAGCGGGCCGGAGGCGGGACCCGTCTGCGGCCCGAACACGGGCCACTCCGTCGACCGCTCCGCCATGCGTTCGATCATACGTTCGAACGGGGTGGGAGGCAACTTCTGCGCGGAGAGACTCCGCTGGTCAGCAGGCCGATCCGGGATGGGGGGAACACGGGCGGCCGCGGGCGCGCTGCGCCCGGCATGACCGTAGACGCAGCGTCCGACACGTTCCTCATCGGCGGGGACCTCCCCGTCCACCGCCTCGGTTACGGCGCCATGCAGCTGCCCGGCCCCGGCGTCTGGGGCGAGCCGGCCGACCGCGCCGCCGCCGTCCGCGTGGTGCGGGCCGCCGTCGAGCAGGGCGTCGACTTCATCGACACCGCCGACTCCTACGGCCCGGCGGTGAGCGAGCAGATCATCGCCGAGGCCCTGCACCCCTACCCGGAGGACCTGGTCATCGCGACCAAGGCCGGGTTCACCCGCACCGGCCCGGGGGAGTGGACCGTGCTCGGCCACCCCGCCTACCTCAGGCAGCAGGTCGAGCTGTCGCTGCGCTACCTGCGGGTGGACCGGATCGACCTGCTGCAGCTGCACCGCATCGACCCCGCCTTCCCGCTCGCCGACCAGCTCGGCGTGTTCCGGGAGCTGCAGGAGGAGGGCAAGGTGCGCCACGTCGGCCTCTCCGAGGTCTCGGTCGAGCAGGTCGAGGCGGCGCGGCAGGTCGTCGACGTCGTCAGCGTCCAGAACCTCTACAACCTGACCTACCGGAAGTCGCAGGACGTCCTCGACCACTGCACGCGGGAGGGCATCGCCTTCATCCCGTGGTTCCCGATCGCGACCGGTGACCTGGCCGCGCCGGACAGCCCGGTGGCGGCCGTGGCCCGCGAGCTCGACGCCACGCCCGCGCAGGTCGCGCTCGCGTGGCTGCTGCGGAAGTCGCCCGTGGTGCTGCCCATCCCCGGGACCAAGTCGGTCGAGCACCTCACCGAGAACATGGGTGCGGCGGGGCTGGGCCTCTCGGACGACGAGATGGCCCGCCTGGACGCCTTGGCCTAGACGGCGCGGGCCGTGGGCACAGGAGGGCCGTGCGGGTAGTCGTGGACGCCGTCCGGGCGCTGCGGTTCGACGACGGGACGCCGGTGCGCGCCGCCTCGGGGATCGCGCCGTTCGGCGACGGCTGGCTGGTCGTCCAGGACGACGCCACGGTCGCGGCCTGGCGCCGTCCCGACGGCACCGTGCCCGTGCGCGTGCTGCCGCCCGTCGAGGGGCACGACGTGTTCAGCGAGGCCGAGGGCACCAAGCACCTCAAGCCCGACCTGGAGGTGGCCTGCCCGGCCGAGGTCGACGGCGCCCCCGCCGTGCTGCTGCTCGGTTCCGGCTCCTCCGCCCGGCGCACCCGCGGGGTGCTGGCCCGCCTGGTGGACGGCCGGGCCGAGGTGTCGGCCACCGACCTGGCGCCCCTGTACCGCCGCGTCGCGCTGGCGATGGACGTCCCCGGCGACCAGCTCAACCTCGAGGGGGCCAGCCGGCACGGCGACCGGGTGCGCTGGTTCCAGCGGGGCAACCTCGCCTCGGGGGTGCCGTCGTGCAGCGTCGACGTCCCGCTCGACGGGCTGGTGGCCGCCGTCCTGGGCAGGGCCGACCCCGCGACCGTCGCGATCGCGGAGCCGCGGGCCTACCGGCTCGGTGAGGTCCGCGGCGTCGGCCTGGCGGTGACCGATGCCGTCGCGCTGCCCGACGGGCGGACGCTGCTGAGCGCGGCGGCCGAGGACACGCCCAACGCCGTCGACGACGGCCCGGTGGTGGCCACCGCCCTGGCGCTGGTGGACGACGCCGACGTGCTCGCCGTGGCGCCGATCGCCGAGGTGGGCGGCCGGGTGCACAAGGTGGAGGGGCTGGCGCTGCGCGAGGTCCGCGGCGACGAGGTGCGGCTGCTGGCGGTGGTGGACGCCGACGACCCGGGGCAGCCGTCGGCCGAGCTCGAGCTGCGCGCCGTCCTGGCCTGAGGGGCGCGCCCGGGCCGGGGACCTTCGCCCGTGTCCGCCGGCGCGGGACGGCCCCTACGGTGGGCGCTTCTCCGGCTCGGCGCCCAGCCGAGGGCGCCCGGCACGTCCGTCCGCCGAGGAGCAGCCAT
This sequence comes from Geodermatophilus sp. SYSU D00815, assembly GCF_054050035.1. NCBI lineage: Bacteria > Bacillati > Actinomycetota > Actinomycetes > Geodermatophilales > Geodermatophilaceae > Geodermatophilus > Geodermatophilus sp. SYSU D00815. The sequence continues at coordinate 239,157 of NZ_JBJGYO010000006.1, forward strand.
GACCCAGGCCCAGGCGCAGGTGTTGGACTCGCTGGCCGGTCGACTGACCGGACAGGTGATCCGCCCCCGAGACGAGGGGTACGAGCAGGCCCGGAGGGTCTACAACGGGATGATCGACGCGCACCCGGCGGCGGTCGTCCGGTGCGCGACCGCCGAGGACGTGGTCGCCGTGGTGCGCGCGGCGGCGGACTCCGGCATGACCTTGGCCGTGCGTGGCGGCGGGCACAGCGTGCCCGGCTACGGCACGGCCGACGGCGCGCTCGTCGCCGACCTCTCGGCCATGCAGTCGGTCGAGGTCGACCCGCAGCGGCGCACCGCCACCGCCGGTGGTGGCACGACGTGGGGCCGCTTCAACGACGCCGCGGCCGCGGTCGGCCTGGCCACCACCGGCGGCATCATCTCGACCACGGGCATCGGCGGGCTGACCCTGGGGGGCGGGGTCGGCTACCTGTCCCGCGCCCACGGCCTGTCCTGCGACAACCTCCTCGCCGCCCGGGTGGTGACCGCTGCCGGTGACCTGGTGACGGCCGGCGAGGAGGAGGACCCGGAGCTGTTCTGGGCGCTGCGCGGCGGCGGCGGCAACTTCGGCGTCGTCACCGACTTCACCTACCGGGTGCACCCGATCCCCGAGAACGTGCTGGTCGGCATCATGTTCTTCGAGATGGACGACGGTCCGGCGGTCTTCCGCTTCTTCGACGACACGCTGGCCGAGGCCCCGCGCGAGTACGGCGGCTACCCGGCCGTGCACCTGGCCGCCCCGCTGCCGTTCATCCCCGAGAACCGGATCGGGCAGCCCTTCGCGGTGGTCATCTCGTGCTGGACCGGCGAGATGGCGGCGGGGGAGCGGTTCCTCGACCGGTTCCGCCAGGTCGCCCTGCCCGCCGCCGAGCTGGTCGCGCCCATGCCCTACCCGGCGCTGAACGCGCTGTTCGACCCGTTGCTGCCACCGGGGCTGCAGCACTACTGGAAGGCCGCGTTCCTCACCGAGCTGACCGACGAGGCGATCGCCGCCCACATGGAGCACGGGGCGCGCATGCCGGCCGACACCTGCGCCATGCACATGTACACGCTGGACGGCGCCCCGCAGGAGGTGGCCTCCGACGCGACCGCCTTCGGGCACCGCGACGCCCGGTACGTCGCGAACATCGCCGGCATGTGGCCCGACCCCACCCAGAACGAGCGCAACACGGCGTGGGTCCGCGACTACTTCGCCGCCATCGCCCCGCACTCGAAGCCCGGTGGGTACACCAACTTCGCGTCGGGTGACGAGCAGGACCGCGCGGCGGAGAACTACGGCGCCAACTACACCCGGCTCGCCGCGCTCAAGCGCCGCTACGACCCGGACAACCTGTTCCACCTGAACCAGAACATCCCGCCGCTGGCGGTCCCGGCACCACGGCCGGGCACGGTCTGACCGAGGGCTCCGGCCGGCCGTCCACGCGGGCGGCCGGCCCGCCGGCGTGCCCGCACGCGTGCGGGAGGCGGGAGTCGAACCCGCACGCCCGGAGGCACCAGATCCTAAGTCTGGCGTGGCTGCCGTTACACCACTCCCGCGCGAGACCTGCAGTCTAGGAGTCGCCCGGACGGGTGCGCCGCGACCACGCGGGCGCGCTGCGGCGGGCGTGGTCTGGCAGGCTGTCGCCGTGCCTCGCGACCCTCGACAGATCCAGCTGGAGATCGACGCCGCCCGCGAGTCGCTCGCGGCCACCCTGGACCAGCTGGTCTACCGGAGCAGCCCCTCGCGGCTGAAGGCCAAGGGGCAGGCCGCCGCGCAGCAGTTCCTGGCCACCCCGGTGGGCATGGCGGCCGTCGGCGCGGTGGGCCTGCTGCTCACCGTCGTCGTCGTCCGGCGCATCCGCAACAACGACTGACGCCGAAGGGCGGGGTGTGAGCTCCCCCCGCCGCGATCCCGTCGGGCCCGGCCAGGAGTCGGTCTGGGACTACCCGCGCCCGCCCTCCGCCGAGGTCACGCCGCGCCACGTCGTCGTCGAGCTGGGCGGCCGGGTCGTGGCCGACACCACCCGGGCGGTCCGGGTCTGCGAGACCAGCCACCCGCCGGTGTACTACGTGCCCCGCGAGGACGTCGCCGCCGGGGTGCTCGAGCGCGCCGCGGGCGGTTCGTGGTGCGAGTGGAAGGGCGCGGCCACCTACTGGGACGCCGTCGTCGGGGGCCGGCGCCACCCGGCGGTCGGCTGGTCCTACGAGCGGCCCACCGCCGGTTACGCGCGCCTGCGCGGCGCGGTGGCCTTCTACCCGGGGCGCGTCGACCGCGCGCTGGTCGACGGCGAGCTCGTGCGGCCCCAGCCGGGGGACTTCTACGGCGGGTGGATCACCGACGAGGTGGTCGGCCCGTTCAAGGGCGGACCGACCACCCTGGGCTGGTGAGGCTCAGGCCGCCCGCCTGAGCAGCGGCAGCACCACCGTCTCGAGCACGTCGTCGGCGTAGGCGTCGTCGACCGGCTCGCCGGTGAGCAGCCACCGCTGCACCAGCAGCGCGCTGGTCATCTCCGCCGAGAGGCTGCCGCTGACGCCCGGCTGGAGCTCCCCGCGCTCCTCGGCCCGCTGCCAGACCTCGTCGAACGCGCTGCGCCACACGCCGAGCGGGCCGCTGCGGAACGCCTCGGCGAGCGCCGGCTGGTGCGGCACCGTGGACAGCAGCGACAGCGTCGCCGCGCCGACCGGGCCGTTGATCACCGTGACGAGCCGGCGGAGCAGGATCCGGAGGTCCTCCTCCAACGACCCGCTGTCGGGCGCCGTCGCCTCCTCGCGGTTGAGGTCGGCGATGGTGTCGACGACGAGGTCCTGCTTGGTCCGCCAGCGGCGGTAGATCGTCGCCTTGCCCACGCCGGCCTCCGCGGCCACGGCGTCCATGGTCAGCGCCCCGTACCCGACGTCGGCCAGCAGCCGCAGGATGGCGGCCCGGATGACACCGTCCCGGCTGGGGTCGCGGGGGCGCCCGCCCCTGCTCGCTCGCGGGTGGTCGAGGGTCGTCATCGCGGCCATGGGCAGACTTTAGACACTAAACCCAGGAATGCCAGTGCCCTGGCCCGTCAGTTGAGACATTCCCGGGTCGGAACTGATCCTGCCGCACCGCGCGCCTGTGCGGGAGGGGGCGTGCGGTCGGTCATCCTCGGGAGGTGGGCACGCAGCAACACCAGCGCTGGGAGGTGCCGGGTCGGGCGACCCGCGCGCTGCTGGCGACGCCGATCAGCCACGTCCTGCCGGCCATCGCCCGGACGGCCCGGGCGATGGGCCTCTCCGTCGAGGCCTCGGCCCGCATGCTCGACATCGTCGACGAGCGCGGCGGCCGGTGGCTCGACCGGCTCCTCGCCCGGCTGGCCCACGAGCTGACCGACGCCGAGACCCGGGTCGTCCGCGTGGTCACCGACCCGCCCGCGGACGACGTCGCCTTCGCCACTGCCCTGCTCAACGCGCCGACCCTGGCCACCGAGCTGGCCCGCCGCGGCATCACCGTGGAGATCGGCGTGCTCGCCGAGGCGGAGTTCTGGTCGGTGTACCAGCCGATCGTGTCGCTGGCCGACCGCGCGAAGGTGGCCCACGAGGCCCTGCTGCGCGGCCTGGTCGACGGTCGCGAGGTGCCCGGCGGCGACCTGTTCTTCGTCGCCTCGTCGGCCGGCTGGCTGCACCGGCTCGACCGGATCGGCCGCGAGGCCGCCGTCACGGGGGCGGCCGGCTGGCTCGGCGGCGCCGACCTGTTCGTCAACGTCTCGCCCCGCGCGATCTACCGCGCGCAGGTGTGCCTGGCCAGCACCGAGCGGGCCGCGCACGACGCCGGTCTCGCGCCGTCGCAGCTGGTCCTGGAGGTGGCCGAGGCCGACGCCCTCGCCGACCAGGGCCACCTCCACTCGGTGCTCGAGCACGTCCGCGCGGTCGGCTTCCGGGTGGCGCTCGCCGACGTCGGCGCCGGGTGGTCCAGCCGCAGCCTGCTCTCCGCCGTCCGGCCGGACGTGGTCAAGCTCGACAAGGCCCTGGTCCGCCTGCTGCCGGACGACCGGGCCCGCGCCATGATCCGCGCGGTGGTCGAGCAGGCCCACGGCTTCGGCGCGGCCGTCGTCGCCGAGGGGGTCGAGCACGAGCGGCTGGCGCAGGAGGTGGCCGGGCTCGGCGCCGACCTGGGTCAGGGCTGGCTGTTCGGCCGCCCGTCCCGGCCGCGGGCCGCGGTCGAGGAGCCGGTCAACGGCTGGCAGCCGGTCAGCGCAGCCCCCACCCGGTGAGCGCCGGGCGGGCGTGCTCGTGCCCGAGCACCCCGTAGGACCCGGCGGGCAGCGCGAACAGGGCGCCGGACTCCGGGCCGAGCCCCAGCCAGCGGGCGGTGAGCACGCGCAGCACGTGCCCGTGCGCCACGAGCGCGACGTCGCCGTCGGCCAGCCGCGGCCGGACCCGGTCGAGCACCCGGTCCACCCGCGCGGCCACCTGCGCCAGCGTCTCGCCCGGGGTCGCGCCGGGCACGACGGGGTCGCGCCAGACCGACCACTCCCGGCCCAGCTCGTCGCTGATCTCCGCCGTCGTCCGCCCCTCGTAGCCGCCGTAGTCCATCTCGACGAGGTCGTCGTCGACCGCCGTCTCGGTCAGCCCGGCCAGCGCGGCCGTGCGCCGGGCCCGCTGCCGCGGGCTGACCCACACCTCGGCGAAGGTGCGCCCGGCCAGCCCGTCCCGCAGCCGCCGGGCGCGGTCCTCGCCCTCCGGCAGCAGCGGCAGGTCGGTCACGCCGGTGTGCTGACCGCTCCGGCTCCACTCGGTCTGCCCGTGCCGCAGCACCACCACCTCGCCCATGCGGCCTTCCTACCCGCGGACCCCCGTTCCGCGCGCGGGAGGGGAGGTGCCGGTCAGCTCCAGCGGTGCAGCGGGATCGCGCCCACCGGGGTGCGCGCCGGGCGCACCGCCGGGTTCGCGCGCAGGCCGGAGGGACGGCGCAGCGGGCGGGTTCCGGGCGCGGGAGACGGCTCCGGCGCGGCCCGCTCCACGACCAGACCGTCGAGGTCGAGCTGGTCGCCGAGGCCGGCCGCGCGGACCAGCCGGCGGGTGGCGGCGCCGGCGCCCACGACGCGGCAGGTGCGGCCGGCGCCGACGAGCTCGGCGCTGATCCGCGCCAGCGCGCGCAGCGCCGAGCTGTCCCAGAACCGGGCCGCGGCGACGTCGACGACGAGGTGGGTGGTGCCGATGCCGGCGGCCTGGCCGAGGGCGTCGGCCAGGAGGGGGACGGTGGAGAGGTCGGCGTCGCCGGTGAGGCGGACGACGACCTGGTCGGGAGCGGGGACGAGGGCGACGTTGAGCAGGGGCACAGGGTCTCCGGGGGCGGGTCGCACCGTAGGGGGCCGGTGGTTGCAGCCGTTTCCGAGCCTAGGCGGTTCACCCGCCAGAGCACAACAGAATGTCATGACTTGACTCCGTTGTGTTTAGTAGATGTCGCCATGCCGCCGTCCCGCCCGCCCGGGCGGCGGGCGCGCCGACCCGTCACCATGAGGCCGTGGACGCCGAGGACTTCCGCCAGGTCAGGGACGCCGTGCGCCGGCTGGTGCGGGACGAGGTCGTGCCGCGCGAGGAGGAGATCGAGGACGGCGACCGCATCCCCGACGACCTGCGGGCCACCGCCGCCGGGATGGGCCTGTTCGGCTACGCGCTGCCCGAGGAGCACGGCGGGCTCGGCGTCACCATGACCGAGGACGTGCAGCTGGCCTTCGAGTTCGGCTACACCACCCCGGCGTTCCGCTCGCTGTTCGGCACCAACAACGGCATCGCCGGCCAGGTGATCGCCCGCTTCGGCAGCGAGGAGCAGAAGAAGACGTACCTGCCGCGGCTGGCCGCCGGCGAGCTCATCGGGTCGTTCGCGCTCACCGAGGCCGAGGCCGGCTCCGACCCGGCCGGGCTGCGCACCTCGGCCCGGCGCGACGGCGACGGCTGGGTGCTCGACGGCGCCAAGCGCTACATCACCAACGCGCCGATCGCCGACCTCTTCGTGGTCTTCGCCCGCACCGACCCGGCGGAGAAGGGCGGCAGGGGCATCTCGTCGTTCGTCGTCGAGGCCTCGACGCCGGGGATCACGGTGGGGCCCCGGGACCGCAAGATGGGCCAGGCCGGCGCCTGGACCGCCGAGGTCTTCCTCGACGAGGTGCGCGTGCCGGCCGAGGCGCTGATCGGCGAGGAGGGGCGCGGCTACGCCAAGGCGCTCACCGTGCTCGCCCGCGGCCGGCTGCACATCGCCGCGCTCTGCGTCGGCATGGCCCAGCGCGTGCTCGACGAGTCCGTCGCCCACGCCGCCACCGCGAGGCAGGGCGGGGCGCCGATCGGCCGCTTCCAGCTCGTGCAGGCGATGCTCGCCGACATGCACGCCGAACTGCTGGCCGGCCGCAGCATGGTGCTCGACGTCGCCGCCCGCTACGACGCCGGCGAGGACACCTCGGTCGGCCCGTCGGCGGCGAAGCTGTTCTGCACCGAGATGGTCGGCCGCGCCGTCGACCGGGCGGTCCAGGTGCACGGCGGCATGGGCTACCTGCGCACCACCGCGGTCGAGCGGTTCTACCGCGACGCCCGGCTGTTCCGGCTCTACGAGGGCACCAGCGAGGTGCAGCGGCTCATCATCGGCGGCGCCCTGCTGCGCGAGGCCGGCATGCCCCGCACCTGAACCGCCGTGCCCGCCCACGGCGGCCGTGCCAGGGGGAACGCGGCTGACGAGCCGGGTCCGTCCCGCTACCGTCCCCGCCCGTGGACAGCGGTTGGGTCGCCTACGGGCCGGGGGTCGGCAACGGCGGCGGGGGCGGCGGGGGCGGCGCGGAGCGGGTGCGGCCGGAGCTGGCCGACGTCGGCCGGCTCGTGCGCCGCGGGGTGCGCGCGGTCGTGGGCGCCGCCCGCGCCGACGAGCGGACCACCCTGTCGCGGATCCTGACCGGCCACCTCGGCGACGGCGCCGGCGAGCTCGAGGTCGTGCAGGAGACCTGGCCCGCGTACGACCACGTCAACGTGCAGGCCGGCCTGGACGCGTGGCTGGCCGACCCCCGCCGCTCCGGTGAGCTGGTGGGCATCGTCGGCTACCAGCACCGGCCGTTCGGGCTCGGCGAGCTGCTCAGCGGCATGGAGGGCGGCCACGGCGACCCCTTCGCCCCGCGCCCCGGCACCCCGTCGCGGGTCAACCGCGCCGCCGGGCCGGACGGCGAGGTGCGGGCCTGCGTGCGGTGCGGGGTCTACCTGGTCACCGAGGGGGACGCCCGCCTGGCCGTCTTCTTCCGCGGGCCCGAGCCCGAGATCGGGATGCCGGTCACCACGCTGCACGTCGCCGGCACCGACCCCGAGGGAGCCCGTCGGGCGGCCACCGGCATCCGGGCCGAGGCGCTGGCCCACAACGTCTTCCGCGGTCAGGTGCTCTCCTTCGGCGGCGACGTCGGAGGGGAGGTCTTCGGCCCGATGACCCTTCTGAACTTCCACCGGCGGCCGACCCTGCGCGCCGAGCAGCTGGTGCTCTCCCCCGAGACGCTGGCCGAGGTGCAGCGGCAGGTCGTCGAGGTGGCGCGGCACAAGGACCGGCTGCTGGCGGCCGGGCAGCACCTCAAGCGCGGCGTGCTCCTCTTCGGCCCGCCCGGTGTCGGCAAGACCCACACCGTGCGGTTCCTCATGAGCAACCTGGTCGGCACCACGGTGATCCAGCTGACCGGCAACACGATCCACCTGATCGCCCAGGCGGCCTCGGTGGCCCGGGCCCTGCAGCCGGCGATGGTCGTCGTGGAGGACGTCGACCTGATCGCCGAGGAGCGCGGCATGCACCCCGGCCAGCACCCGCTGCTGTTCCAGCTGCTCAACGAGATGGACGGCCTGGCCGAGGACGCCGACGTCGTCTTCGTGCTCACCACGAACCGGCCGGACCTGCTCGAGCCGGCGCTGGCCGCGCGGCCGGGGCGGGTGGACCAGGCGGTGGCCCTGGAGCTGCCCGACGCGGAGGCCCGGCGGGCGCTGTTCGAGCTCTACCGGGGCGACCTCGACGTCGACACCTCGCGGCTGGACGACGTCCTGGCGCGGACCGACGGCGTCACCGCCTCGTTCCTCAAGGAGCTGCTGCGCCGGGCGGCGCTGGTGGCGGCGACCCGCACGCCGGACGACGCGGCGATCTCCGTCTCGGCCGACGACCTCACCGCGGCGCTGGACGAGCTGCTCGACACGCGCAACGCCATGACCCGGGCGCTGCTGGGCAGCGCGCCGGCCTAGCGACTACTCGCCCGTCTGGCCGTCGATCGCCTCCCGGAGCAGGTCGGCGTGGCCGTTGTGCCGCGCGTACTCCTCGACCATGTGCACGAGGACCCAGCGCAGGCTCGGCGCCCGCCCGTCGGGCCACGGCACCGCGCAGCGCCGGTCCAGCCCGCCGTCGGCGAGCGCCTCGGCCACCCGCGCGCGGGACCGCTCGACCGCGGCCCGCCAGAGCGCGCGGACCGCGTCGGGGGAGTGCTGCTCGGCCCAGCGCCAGTCGCCGTCGGGGTCGGCGCCGAGGTCCACGCCGTCCCAGGGGGCGTCCGGCGGGAGCCCGTGCAGCCGGCGGCCGAACCAGTGCTGCTCCACCCACGCCAGGTGCGCGAGCAGCCCGCCGAGCGCCATCGACGAGGCGCCGACCGTCGCGCGCAGCCCGTCGGCGTCCAGCCCGTCGGTCTTCCACGCGAGCGTCGCCCGCTGGAACTCCAAGAACCCGAGCAGGGTCTCCAGCTCACCCGCGGCCGGCGGCGGCTCCGGCCGGCCCTGCTCGTCGAGGACCGTCTCCACGCGGTCCAGCCTGCCGGACCGGCGTCAGTTGGCGCGCGGGCCGGGGGCGTTCCCCGGGTCGCCGTCGGGGTCGCGCACCGGGCCGCCGGCCGGCTGCAGCAGCGGCCCGGGCGCGCCCTCGCCCCGCCCGAAGGCCGCGACGAACTGGGCGAGCACCTCGTCGCCGCGGTGGAACGGCGCCCAGTCGAGCAGCCGCCGGGCGCGCGTGGTGTCCAGCGCCGGCGCCTGCAGGGCCAGGTCGAGCCAGCCGGGCTCGGTGGGCACGAGGTGGGCGGTGAATGCGGCGTGCAGGGCGGCGCGCAGCACCGGCGCCGGCACGGGGACGCGCACGGTGCCCAGCGCCTTCGCGATCGCGTCGGCGTCCATCGTGGGCTCGGCGGAGAGGTTGAACGCCCCGGGCGCGCGCCGGTCGAGGATGCGCTCGAGGGCGTCGGCGACGTCGTCGGCGTGGACGAAGCCCACGGTCACCTGCGGCAGGGGGAGCGGCAGCACCTGCGCCACCGGCGCGGGCAGCAGCCGCGCGGCGGGGTAGAGCAGCGGGCCGAGGAAGTAGCGGCCGATCTCGCTGGCCGCCGCCGGCTGCATGACCAGGGTGGGGCGCACCACGCTGGACGTGACCTCCGGGTGGCGCGTCATGATCTCGCGGACGGCCCGCTCGGCCTCGGCCTTGTCGCGGCTGTACTGCGAGGTCGGGATGCCGGTCGTCGGCCAGTCCTCGGTCACCACCTGGCCGCGGGAGCCCGGCGCGTACGCCCCCAGCGAGGACATGTGGACGACGTGGCCGACCCCGGCGGCGGCCGCGGCCCGGACCACCCGCCGGGTGCCCTCAACGTTCACCCGGCGCAGCGCCTCGGGGTGCCGGCCGGGCTGCAGCGCCCAGGCCAGGTGCACGACGGCGTCGGCGCCCTCCAGGAAGCCGGGCAGCGCCTGCTCGCTCGCGGCCTCGCCGAGGTCGGTGAACGTCCAGCGCACCCGGTCGTAGGGCGGCTGCTCCGGCGGCTCCCGGCGGGCCAGCCCGCGCACCTCGGCGGCGCCGCTGCCGGTCAGCCGCCGCAGCAGCGCCGTCCCGACGTTGCCGGTGGCGCCGGTGACGGCGACGGTGAGGCCGTCCAGGTGACCGCGATCGAGCTTCGCCATGGCCTGCCGCTACCCAGCGCGGCGGGGTTGACCCGCGCCGGGGCCGCGGTACCGGCCGCCGGCCTACGGCGCGCGCAGCTGCTCGAGGACCCGCAGGTCGTCGGCGGTGACCCACACCTCGGCGATCCGCCCGCCGGCCCACCGGTAGAAGGCGAACTCCTGCGTGGTCACCCGTCGCCCCGTCGCCGGCAGCCCGAGCCAGTCGCCGCGGTGCGTCCCGGTGTCCGCGAAGTGCGCCGCCACCCAGTCGCCGTCCACCAGCAGGTGCCGCAGGTCCCAGCGGTAGTCGGGGAAGGCGCGGACGACGGCCCGCAGCCCCTCGACGTAGTCGGCCAGCCGGATCCGCTCGCCGTCGACGGCGAGCTCCTCGTGCACGAACTCGCCGAGCTCCTCGAAGCGGTGCGCGTTGCAGGCTGCGTTGTAGCGGCGGTAGGCCGCGGCCAGGTCGCTCACCCCTCCTCCAGGGTGCGCCCGCGCAGCTCCGGCAGCCCCCAGGTGGCCAGCGCGCCGACCGCGAAGAAGAACGCGAAGACGCCGAACACCAGGCCGCTGCCGCCCTGCTCCAGCAGCGGCGGCACCGACAGCGGCGCGACGATCGAGGCGATCCGGCCGAAGCCGGCGGCCGCGCCCGCCCCGCTCGCCCGCAGCGCCGTGGGGTAGACCTCCGGCGTCACCGCGTAGAGCGCGCCCCACGCGCCCAGGTTGAAGAACGACAGGACCATGCCGGTGACCAGGACGGCGGTCTCGCCGTCGGCGGTGGCGAACAGCCCGGCGCCCACGGCCGAGCCGACCAGGAAGACGGCGAGCGTGGGCCGTCGTCCCCACCTCTCGATGAGGAACGCCGCCGCGGCGTAGCCCGGGAGCTGGGCCAGGGTGATGACCAGCGTGTAGCCGAAGGACCGGACCAGCGAGAAGCCCGCCTCGACCAGCAGCGTGGGCAGCCAGATGAACGCGCCGTAGTACGCGAAGTTGATGCTGAACCAGACCGCCCACAGCGCCGCCGTCCGCACCCGGTTGCCGGCGGCCCACAGCCCGCGCGCCCGCTGCGCCGCCGGCGGGGCGGCCGGGGGTGAGGGGCGGGGTGCGACGCCGGCGGCGTCCTCGAACCGCCGCACCGCGGCCTCGGCCTCCGCCGTCCGGCCGCGCAGCTCCAGGAACCGCACCGACTCCGGCAGCCCCCGCCGGACGACGACGGCGTAGAGGGCCGGGACCGCGCCGAGCGCGAGCGCCCACCGCCAGCCGGCGTCGCTGCGCGGGACGACGAGGTAGCCGATCAGCGCCGCCAGCACCCAGCCGACCGCCCAGAACGCCTCCAGGGCGACCACCACCCGGCCGCGCACGCGGGCCGGCGCGAACTCGCTGACCAGCGTCGAGGCGACCGGCAGCTCGGCGCCGAGGCCCAGGCCGATGAGGAAGCGGAAGACGAGCAGCGCCCCCACCGACCAGGCCAGCGCGGCCGCCCCGGTGGCGACGCCGAACACGAGCAGGGTCAGCGCGAACACCTGGCGCCGGCCGTACCGGTCGGCGAGCAGCCCGCCGAGGGTCGCACCCAGGGCCATGCCGACGAAGCCGATCGAGCCGATCCACGACAGCTCGGTGGCCGACAGCGACCACTGCGCGGCCAGCGCCGCCATGACGAACGAGATCAGCCCGACGTCCATCGCGTCGAGCGCCCAGCCCACGCCCGAGCCGACGACGAGCCGGCCGTGCTCGCGGGTGAAGGGCAGCCCGTCGAGCCGTTCGGCGCGGGTCGGCGACACGGTCCCGGTCGTCATGCCGTGCCGCTGTACCCGGGAGCCGGGCGCATCCACATCGGTTGCCGCGGCACACGCGGCTGCTCGGCGCTGCCGCCGCACGTCGGCGCTAGACCGCCGTCTTGACGTGGGCGGTGATCAACTCCGCCGTCCGGTCGGGGGCGAGCTCGGGTATCCAGTGCGGCAGGGCGTCGAGCACCACGAGCCGGTACGGGGCGTCGACGTGCTTCGCCGTCGCCTCGGTCGCGGTCCGGCCGAGGAAGGTGTCGCCGGTGCTCCACAGGTGCAGCGTCGGGACGCGCACCGTGCCGACCCGGTCCCTGCCGCTCCACGGGACCGCCCGGTACCAGTTGAGCGCCGCGGACAGGCAGTCGGGCTCCCGCATCCGGCGGACGTAGTGGTCCGCGCGTTCCGGCGGCAGGTCGCCGAGGTGCAGGAGCCGGCGCAGCACGGCGCCGTTGCCCGCCAGCAGGACCGCCTCGGGCAGCAGCGGCAGCTGGAACAGGCCCATGTAGACCGAGCGCAGCGCCTGGTCGCTCTTCAGCAGGGCCTCCTGCATCGCCGCCGGGTGCGGCGTGGAGAGGGCGGTGAGCGTCCGGACGCGGTCGGCGTGCCAGTCGGCCAGGGCCCAGGCGACCGCGCCGCCCCAGTCGTGCCCGACCACGTGCGCGCTGCTCAGGCCCGCGGCGTCGAGCAGCGCCAGCACGTCGTCCGCCGCCTCGCGGACCCGGTACTGCGGGCGCCCGACCGGCCGGGCGCCGGGGGAGTAGCCCCGCTGGTCGACGGCGAGGGTGCGCAGCCCGGCGGAGTGCAGCGCCGGCGCCACCAGGTCGAAGGCGGTGCGGTCCTGGGGGAAGCCGTGCAGCAGGACGACGGCCTCCCCGTCGGGCGGGCCGCCGTCGGTGACGTCGAAGACCATGTCGCCGCGCCGGAAGCTGTCCATCCGCCCACTCTGCCGCCGGGCCCGCCGCGGCGCATGGACAGGCGCCGGCCCCGGGGGCGAGGGTCGTGCGCACCCCGTCCGGTCAGGAGGACCCGCATGCGCGTCGCCCGCATCACCGCCAACCTCCGGGTGGCGGACCTGGAGTCGGCGAAGAGCTTCTACACCGACTACCTCGGCCTGGGCACCGAGGAGTTCAACCTGGGCTGGGTGGCCCGCTACACCTCCCCGGACACCGGCGCGCACGTGCAGCTGGTGACGCGCGACGCCGCGGCTCCCGAGGACCCGGTCATCTCGGTGCACACGCCCGACGTGGACGCCGCCTACGCCGAGGCGCAGCGGCTGGGCTACGAGATCGTCCACCCGCTCACCACGGAGGCGTGGGGGGTGCGCCGGTTCCTCGTCCGCGCACCGGACGGCAGCGTGGTCAACGTGGTGCGCCACCGGGACTGAGCTCGGCAGCCGGACCCGGGGCCTGGGACGATGGCGCCGTGGAGGAGCTGATCGTCCTGGTGGACGACACCGGGACCGCGATCGGCACGATGCCCAAGCCGCTGGTGCACCACGGCGAGACGCCGCTGCACCGCGCGTTCTCGGCCTACCTGTTCGACGAGGCCGGCCGGCTGCTGGTCACCCGCCGGGCCGAGGACAAGCAGACCTTCCCGGGCATGTGGACCAACACCGTGTGCGGCCACCCCGGCCCGGAGGAGGACGACGCGGCCGCGATCGCCCGCCGCGCCGGGTTCGAGCTCGGCCTCACCGTCGCCGACCTCCGCCCGGCGCTGCCCGGCTACCGCTACCGCGCCGAGTTCCGCGGGGTGGTGGAGAACGAGGTCTGCCCGGTCTACCTGGGCCGGTTCGGCGGGACCCCGGTGCCCGACCCCACCGAGGTCGCCGAGTGGCAGCTGCTCGACTGGGCGGCCTTCCGCCGGCGGCAGGAGGCCGAGGGGGACGCCTGGTCCCCCTGGTGCCGGGAGCAGACCCGCCTGATCGAGGAGGCCGGGCTCGTCCCGTTCCGGTGACGCTCCGGAGGCACCCGCTGACGGTACGAACCGGTCCGGCGCGTCGCCCGGCGGCTCCCCGGGCGCCGTCCCACCTGTCACTAGCGTCCCGCGGCATGGACCGCCGACGGTTCTTGCTCTTCCTCGCCGCCGGGCTCGCCGGAGCCTCGGTGGCGCACGGCGCCGACCAGATCGGCGCGCCGCCCGAGGCGGCCGCCGCCGGTCCGCCCGAACCCGCCCCGGCCGGCCGTGCCCCCGCCGAGCCGGTGGCCGAACCGACCGGACCGGCCGGACCGGCCGCGGTCGACCCGCCGCTGGGCGTGGTGAGCGACCTGCCCGGCGAGGGCAACGCGATCGCGCTCACCATCGACGACGGCACCAACAGCGAGGTCGTCGCCGCGTACACCCGGCTGGCCGCCGACACCGGCATCCGGCTGACGTTCTTCCCGAACGGCTGCTACTCCTCGTGGGCCGACAGCGCCCGGGAGCTGCGCCCGATGATCGAGTCGGGGCAGGTGGCCATCGGCAACCACACCTGGTCGCACCCCGACCTCACCACCCTCGGCGACGCGGAGGTGGCCGAGGAGATCGCCCGCAACCGCGACTTCATGCGGCGGACCCTCGGCGTCGCCGACACACCGTTCTTCCGCCCGCCCTTCGGCGCCCACGACGAGCGGATCGACCGCATCTCCGCCGACCAGGGCCACCCGACGGTCGCCATGTGGGGCGGCACCCTCGGCGACCACACGGTGCTCTCCGGCCCGGAGCTCGTCGGCTACGCCCGCGAGTGGTTCACCGCCCAGTCGATCGTGATCGGGCACGCCAACCACCCGGCGGTGACCACCGTCTACGGCGAGCTGCTCGACCTGATCCAGGAGCGCGGGCTGCGCACCGTGACCCTCGCCGACGTGTGGGCCACCCGGGAGCAGCGGCTGGCCGGCGCGACCGGCTCGGCCAGCGCCCCCACCGGCTGAGCCAGGGGCTTTCGGTACCGAAAGCCCGGGTGCCGTGGGGGCTTCCGGCACAGGAAGCCCGGGTGCCGCGGGGGCTTCCGGTGCCGAAGGCTCTCGACCTGCGACGGGGCGGGTTCTCCGCGAGAGTGATCACCGCACGCACGGATCACCGAGAACGGAGCACTGCATGGACGTCACCGGGTCGCTGAAGGGGCGCGTCGCCCTGGTCACCGGCGGGGCGAGCGGGCTGGGCCGCGCGACCTGCGTCGCGCTCGCCGAGGCCGGCGCCCACGTGGCCATCGCCGACATCAACGCCGCCGGCAGCGAGGAGACCCGGACCCTGGTGGCCGACGGGGGAGGTTCGGCGGAGGTGGTGGCGCTCGACGTCACCGACGATGCCGGCCGCCGGGCCGCCGTGGAGGCCCTGTTCGACCGGCACGGCGACGCCTTCGACATCCTGGTCAACGTCGCCGGCATCGACCGGCCCGGCTACGTCACCGACATCGACCTCGACGACTTCCGCCGGGTGCAGGCCGTCAACTTCGAGGGCCCGGTCTTCCTCACCAGCGAGTTCATGAAGCGGGTGCAGCACCTGCCGGAGGGCCGCACCGCCGACGTCGTGCACATCGTGTCGCTGTCGGCGATCACCTCCGGCAGCGGCGCCATCGCCTACAACGGCTCGAAGGCCGGGTTCCTCAACGCCACCCGCTGCATCCAGCGGGAGCTGCGCGAGAAGGCCGTGCGGGCCGACGACGGCACCGAGCGGCCGTTCCCCTGCCGCGTGCAGAGCGTCATCCCCGCCGCGATGGACACCCCGATGATGGAGCAGTGGGGGATCCCGTCGCACCTCATGATGCCGCCGTCGGCGGTCGCGGAGGCGGTGCGCACGCTGCTGCTGCTGCACCCGTCGGCGTTCGTGCCCGAGATGCAGATCGTGCCGCGCCTGGAACCGAACTTCCCCCGCTGAGGAGCTGCCCGATGGACCGCGACGAGGAACTGCCCGACAGCGGCATGGCCTCCGGCACCGACGCCGGCGAGCCCGGCGAGCACCTGGGGCCGGCCGACCTGGGGCCCGACGAGCAGCGGCTGCTCGAGGAGCTCGAGCGCGGCGTCGACCGCCCGGCGGGGGAGGACGACGACCTGGTCGCCGAGGCGGCCGAGGACGAGGCGCCGCTGCCGGCGGAGGGCGGTGCCCAGGACGACGGGCTGAGCCCCCGGTTCTCCAACCCCGGCGACGGGTGAGCCGCTAGGGCGTGTCTGACGGATCTTGGCGGTCCGGATCGGCAGGCTCCGGGCGATGCGACAGCATCGAGCGGTGGTCTCCGATGAGGCGTGGGCGTGGATGGAGCCGTTGCTGCCGTCCTCGGCCGGTC